>PBTJ01000052.1 GCA_002726925.1 Gammaproteobacteria bacterium
CTAATGACCCGTGGATTTTTAGTGCCAGAAGGTTACCTTTCTGGCGGCGGCAGCTCGTTTCCAACCCCCGCTGAGATGCAGAAAAATAGAAAACCCTAGCACTGTGCGGTTTTTCTAAAAGGTCGCCAGCTATGCACCTGGTCCGACGGGCCGGCGTGTATTCGGAAAGGGTGTAGACATTGTGAAACAACAGCTACCGTCTCGTTTTCGGCCTCAAGAGCTACCCGCTGACAACATTGCTCTCTTAGGTCGTGGTCATCAAAGACGTAGGGCAAATAGCGCCTGATGAAAATTCTTCACGCTGATATCGTTTCGATTAGGTCCGATATTTCCGTGAGGTATTGCGGTGAACACTAACTTGGCCGCCCATACATGAAAAACCAGAAGCGTCCTCAGCTGATCAATCGATTGGTAGCAAGCTTGCTGCTCTTACTACCACCATTCGCGTTTTCAGGTGGTAACCCAGTAGGCCAGCAACTTGCTGATGCAAAGGCAGCGAACGGTTATTTCATTTCCTGGCGCGAGCACATTATCGACAGTGCGGAAATTGCTGGCTTCGACCTTACCGGCAGTGATGGCCTGGTGATGGCAGATATCGATGGTGATGGTTATGAAGACATCGTTTCAGTGCACGAAGCAGATGATGACTATGATTCGGCGTCTTCAAGTGCAGATGGCTTTGTTCCGGATGCTGGTGGTCATATTCGACTGGCCTTTGGCTCTGCAGATCCCGCGGTGTGGCACAACATTACTCTGGCCGAGGCACCCGCTCCAGAAGATGCAGCGATCGCGGATATCAACGGGGATGGCTATCTGGATGTCATGGTGGCCGTAGAACTTGCCTGCCTGTTGTATCTGCAGAATCCTGGTCCGGATGCACGTACCGAACCCTGGCCGCAGCTGGTCTTACCGATGACCAAAAATCGTGGTTCTTACATCCGGGTTTTTCTGGCTGACCTGAATGGTGACAATAAACCTGAGGCCATTGCTGCGAACAAGGGTGCCCAGCGCCCGGGTATTCGTGACTATATGCGTTCTGATCCTGTAGCGATCTACACAGTAACCGGCGACCCACTCGATGGGGCAAATTGGCATGAGATGATTCTCGGTAAGTACAGCGTGCCGCAGAATGCGGAGCCGGTAGACCTGGATGATGACGATGATCTCGATATTGTCATTGGCAGTCGCGGCGAGGAACGAATTGCCTGGTTCGAAAACCTGGGTGATATGGCGTTCAAAGAACACGCGATCGGCACGATTGGCGGGCATGCCCATGGATTCAACATGGACTACGCGGATATGAATGGCGACGGGCGATTGGATATTGTTTCTCTGACCCGGCGGGGTGCTGCCTGGTTTCAACAACCGGAAGTTATCGACGAGGGTTGGATCGGCCATCCTATCGGCGCCTTCCCTCCCGATAGTCTGGTTGGCATGACCCTGGTCGACATCGATGGTGATGGGGATCAAGATCTTTTTGCCGGCGGTTACAGCCGGGGATCACGGCTTGAGGAGAGTACGACCTCCATTGATTCGCCCCTGGGTCGTCTCGCATGGTTTGAGAATCCGGGTGCTGACTATCAGCTGGGTAAAGACTGGGCGCGGCACGATGTATCACGGCGTAAGCGCGGCATGTTTGATCAATTCATTGCCAGAGACCTGGATGGTGATGGTGACATGGATCTGCTTTCTACCCGGGGGAACAGTGCGCCCTATGACGGCGTGTTCTGGCTTGAACAGGTCAGGACCACCAAGCCAACGCCGCGATTTAAGGCTGCGCGAAGTCAGGAAAGTGAGGAGGTGGGCTTGCCCTAGCTCCCTTAGATACGGCTCAATAGGACTCGCTTGAAATCGGGCTATACCTTGAGCTGCTGCCTATTGTGCATAGATTTTCAACCTCCTAGGGGGCGCTGCTCTTTTTTCGAATAATATTGAGGTTCGCTCTTTTCTCGTTTTCTCTTGTTGCGACAGGTATCGCCTTAAACGAGATTCTGATGAGTATTGGAAATCAGGAGACGTGGCGCGACTTCCCCTGCCAGTAAGGTTTACGCAACTCTACCTTGAGAATCTTGCCAGAGGGATTCCGGGGAATCTCTGCCATCCAGTCCACTGAAGTCGGGCACTTATAGCCTGCGAGCGATTTACGGCAATGTTCGATCAAAACTTTCTCANTCAAGCTTTCGTCGGTGCGCGTCACNATAGCCTTGACAGTCTCACCCCAGCGATCACTAGGCACGCCTATGACCGCACAATCAGAAACGAGCGGATGTCGCATNAGGACGTTTTCGATTTCGGCCGGATAGATGTTTTCGCCCCCGCTNATAACCATGTCCTTTACGCGATCGTGGATATATAAATAACCATCATTCAGATACCCNGCGTCCCCTGTGCGAAACCACCCATTGATGAAACTATCGTTCGTTGCCTTTTCGTTTTTCCAATAACTTTTCATCACTTGCGGCCCCGNCACGCAAATCTCACCGACTTCGCCCTCCGGCATTTCNTCGCCTGAGTCCTGATCAAGAATTTTNATATTGTGCGTTGAGATTGCTTTACCGCAAGATCTCAATAAGTGTGAACGTGAACCCTCAGGGTCATGGTCGGAATGTTCGAGAACACTGATACCTCCGGTGGTTTCCGTTAGCCCATAAACTTGCACAAATTCGCAGCCGAAGGTTTGCATAGCATNGATTAAAACCGCCTCTGTGATAGGAGAGGCCCCNTAAACAATGCTTTGCAATGAGGAAAGGTCTGTTTCCCTACAAGCTTCTTCCGCGAGCAAAAATTGTAATACCGCAGGTACAAATAAGCTGTGCGTGATNCCAAATTGCGGTATCAGACGCAAAATAGCCCCGAGATCGACATCTCGAAGCAAAATAGAGCGAGCGCCGTTGAAAAGTCCTACAACTCCCCAACCGCTTCCCGATATATGAAACAGCGGCATACAGATCAGGTTGACCGAATCACCTGTCATCTTGGTCGCTACAAGTGAGTCGCGCATGCAGTGCATGAAGTTTGAATGAGTGAGCTCAACGCCCTTGGGTAATCCTGTCGTGCCAGAGGTATACAACTGGTAACAAGTGTCTTCGGGCAGGATTTGCACATTTGGATCTGTAACTGCTCTTCCTACCAACCACTGNTCAAATGTGGGATGCCCGCTTTCGCCTGGATCACCAATCACCACNACTGATTCAATCGCGGACAGGTTCATTTCCCGAAGNGCGGGAAGATACTCCTCACCGATCAATAGCANGGTAGCCTCACTATGATTGAGGATATATTCCATCTCCTCATTAGCTAACCGCCANTTCACTGCAACCGATACGGCGTTAACCTTTGCGCCACCAAACAGGAAAATAAAATACTCTGGTGCGTTCCTATCTAAGTAGGCAATTCGATCCCCTGGCCGTATGCCCGNATCAACTAAAGCGTTCGCAACCAAGTTGGCCTGTTTATCGAGCTCGGCGTATGTCCATTCCCTTCCATCGTCAGCGCTCAGCAAGGCAGAGGCGTCTCCTTTTTCTTGCGCATGTATACGCGTTACGTCAGCAAGCGTCTTAATATTCTTCATTCCCTTCCCCCTACTCGCTCATGAATTTACATTACGTTTAATTGAGATGAATACGAAACACTTACATGTCGTTGTTAATGNTGCTCAATTTGTTCGGCATTTCCTGGAAAAGTTTCGCGGGACGTCCTATTTGCCAGTAAATGCCGCGGCGCGGCGCTCGACGAAAGAGCGTATTCCCTCTTCGGCGTCCTGACTGCTCATCACTCTGGCTCTGATATCGTCGATTGCTTGTATTGCTGAAGCCTCTCCGGCCTCTATGTACGTTCGCCCTGCCGCTTTCGTAGCCTGTATNCCTAGGGGCGCGTTCTGCGCGATCGTGTAAGCGATTTCCATAGCCCGCTCGACCTGCGTGCCTGCGGCTACCACCTCTTGAACCAAGCCGACTCGATAGGCCTCTTGCGCGTCAAACTCATCACAAAGAAGAAGATGGTACATCGCGTTACCCCATCCGGANCGCGACACATATCGAAAATGAGCTCCGCCTAGCGGCGCAATTCCGCGCTTGGCTTCCATTTGGCAAAATCTGCAGTTATCTGCGGCGACGATAATATCNCCCGCTAATGCCATCTCGATACCGATCGTAAAGCTGATTCCCTGCATCGCGGTCACGATAGGCTTACTGCAAGTCTTACCCAATCCAAAGACACTGACGTTGTCCTCAGGTATTGNGGTCGGGCTCGCACCNGGACCAAAAAACTTCGGCATATCCAAGCCCGCCGTAAAATGTTCGCCATCTGCAGTAAGCACGCCTACCCAGAGTTCAGGGTTAGCATCTAATTCGGTAAGTGCATTCGATAGCTGCAGCATCATATCTGGATCGAAAGCGTTCCTCTTAGCGGGATTACTAATNGTGATCTTTAATATGTGGTCCTTAACCTGCGAAGTAACTTTGCCTTCTGATTCTNTGGCCATTAACTCATCCTTTTTTTGATTTTNTTTGGTTGGCTATTTTGAGTTAGCGAACCGAAATCGATTTCACCAATCCGTCCGCCTAAACGAAAGCCTCAAGTTGCGGTGAAACTAATCGAAAAGCCCCGTCGGATTACTTTTGTTACCGGTGAGATCTTGTGACTGTACCGATGCTGGGCCCAGTTTGCTTAGCCCCCTGCAGGGCCNTCTATGTGAAAGAGCTTGTTGTAGATCGACCAGCGATCGCCGGTTTTCACAAAGGAAAGCGTATCGAGATATCGGTTCCCGATGTAGTCATCCCTCACCCGGGCAACCGCTGTTTGACCATGCACGTCCAGCGAGAGCACTTCAAGAAAAGGGATTTCACCAGCGTCACGAGCAGCCGGTTGAGCTTCGACAAAGGATGCAAAGTCAGCGACCGTCATTTCAAAAAAGCCCTGCGGGGTATCGCCGCTAATACGTGCGTTGGGATGAAACGCTCGATGAACTTTGTCTGCCTTTGATTCAAACATTGAATCGAAATAGGTTTGAATCGTTTCTCTGACCTGCATTTCTTCCACGCTCGGCATCGCTATCTCCTTTGGCTGTCTCTTGTCTTGTTATAGCGAATATTCACTGGCGTAGACAGGCCTTGCCGAATGCATATATTTTTAAAAAAGGGAGATGAGGAGGAAACTATGATCGCTTTTGAATCAGCTGTTCAGCTTGCGGCGCGCATTCGCAACAAAGAAATCAGTTCTCGAGAGCTGACTGAGCTCTACATCGAACGTATCGAAAAGTACGATGACCAAATCAATGCAGTTGTCGTGCGCACGTTTAGCGAAGCCCGGGCCGCAGCCGATGCTGCAGACGCCGCTTTGGCGCGAGGCGAATCCTTCGGCTCCTTGCACGGCGTGCCGATAAGCATCAAAGAATCCTACGTCATTAAAGGCACATCAACGACCTGGGGCATCGAGGCGTTTCGAAACAATATTGCCAGCGCTGACGGTTTGGCCGTCCAACGCTTCAAAGCCGCCGGGGCGCATTTTTTGGGTAAGACCAACGTGCCCGTGGATCTGGCGGACTTTCAGAGCTACAACCCCATTTACGGTACAACGGGTAATCCATGGGATACCACGCGGACCCCAGGCGGCTCCTCTGGCGGCAGCGCCGCAGCCCTAGCCGCAGGCTTTACCGCGCTGGAAGCGGGTTCCGACATTGGCGGCTCCATTCGAAACCCCGCACACTTTTGTGGCGTCTACGGCCACAAACCCACGTACGGCATAGTNCCAATGCAAGGGCATGAATTGGTTGCCAATCTACCTGAAGCCGATCTTGCCGTGTGCGGTCCTCTGGCTCGGAGTGCCGACGATCTGAAGCTAGCGCTCTCGATTATGTCCGGTCCAGCTGAGAGAGAGGCTCTGGGCTGGTCGCTTAATTTGCCAGCCGCAGATATCACCACACTGAAAGACTTTCGTGTGGCGGTTTGGGCTACGGACCCCTTGGCACCCGTCGCTAAGGAAGTAGAGGATCGGTCCATGCAGGTCGGTGCCATGCTTGAGCGCTTGGGCGCGCAGGTTTCTTACGACGCTCGACCGAACTTCGATCTCGATGCGGCCGTAAGGAACTATCAGACATTGCTGCAGTCNGTGATGACCGCCGCATGGGATAATCAGGCAGTCGCGAAAATGCAGACCAAGGTNGCCGCGCTAGNACCGAATGATATGTCTCTCGATGCTGTGAACGCTCGAGCGGCTGTACTATCCCATCGAGATTGGATTCGCAGCAACGGCCGGCGCGAAAAACTGCGCCGCGCTTGGGCGGATTTCTTCAAAGATTGGGACATTCTCATATGTCCGCAAATGGCAACGGCGGCTTTTTCGCACGATCACCGACCATTTAGCGAACGCTCGCTTTCAGTGGATAACGAGCCCCNACCGTACTTTCAGCAATTAATGTGGGCCGGCATGATCGTCAACGCGTACCTACCAAGCACTGTGTTCCCAACAGGGCTATCTACCNAAGGGCTACCGATTGGACTGCAAGCCGTAAGCGCGCCTTTTCGAGACTATCGATGCATCGAATTTGCAAAACTGGTAACCGANCAAATNGGCGGATTCGTAGCGCCAACNGCTTACCCGTAACCACCANAGTCGAACTGCCCNCTTTTGCTCGCGATTGAAATAGTCTTTCCNTCAGCNCGCCATGACGAGCTGNGGGTCGTGGAGCCGTTAACTGCAAGCGCGTCAGCGCTAATCGGTATCATCCTGTCCAAGTTGGAACAGGCAGTCCCCCGGTTGTACTCGGCAGGGAATGCGTTTGCATAGGATGGTGCCAGAAATGGGGAACACCACTTCCGTAGTGTCCGCCCAAGGAGCTTCAGGGTGATGAATCCAGCCCGCAGTTTGGCCTTTGGCTACATCTTCTCCGATATCAGCGGCCGGTTCGAATAAACCCTCTAAGCGAGCATAGAGATAATTGTGTTTGCCTGTCAGGCGCAAAACTCTCGTTACGCCCGATGCACCTAATTTCGTTTCTCTTAAAATGCCGAATTCTGCCATTACCCGTTCTATGCCTTCTCGGGTCACCTTGAGCGCGTAGGGCGTGACGGTGCCGGAACCGCCCATTTCTACGGTGACGCCTATCGTACCTTGTCGTCGGGCAGCGGCTGTGGAGACATTGTCACCAGATCGCCTAAAACGCAGTGCATAAGGCGCGGCAAATGCATGAGTCATTCGAAGCACTTCGGCCGTCTCTCGTTCGTCTTCGCGGTCCCCGTACAGCACAGTGGGCGCGTAATGTAACGAACTGCCTCCGGAGTGCAGATCGATGGCATAGTCGGCCATCTTCATCAGCACCGATTCTATGTAGTGCGCAATGATCTGAGTAACCGAGCCTGCGGGGTCGCCAGGAAACGAGCGATTCAAGTTGCCATCATCGATAGGAGACGTCCGGTACCCGGCTTTCGCGGCTGGAAAATTAGCCATGGGCAACAATATGACTCGCCCCTGAAGCATCTCAGGCTGCAAGTCCTTGGCGAGCTTTGTAACAGCAACTTGCCCCTCGTATTCGTCGCCATGATTTCCCGCTATCAACAGGATAGTTGGGCCGCTGCCGTTCTTGATCTGAACGATTGGAATTGGAATCCAGCCATAGGCCGAGCGATGTACTGAGTGAGGTAAACGCAGGTAGCCTGCTTGTTTGCCGTCCGCCTCGTAATCGATTTCCGATGAGATTGGCGAGCCCATCACATCCCCCTACAGGGAGGCAAAATGAAGGAGGGTTTTAGGTGCATAAGTGCGGTCATGGTCTTCTCGCGGCTGAGGTCCATAAAAATGTGCTGCGGTTACTTCTGGCATTGGATTGTGCGCGGCTGCGACGGGAGCGATTAAGATCTCACATTCGCCAAGAGTCGATGCTCAATTTTGCCTGCGATTGTTCCACAGGTTATTTTGCGGAAGACAAGCCATGCAGTTTAAGCGTATTGACTTGTCGTGGGAGCTAATCTGACAACCTTTAGGCGCACTAATCCTTGACCATGCCGCCATCAACGTTCAACGACTGTCCGGTGATGTTTGCTGCAGCATCTGAAGTGAGAAACAAAACCGCCTCTGCGACGTCAGCAGTGGTCTGTTCCCGTCGCATTGCGGTTTGAGGCATGCCCTCGCCAGCGTACCGGCCCTCGCCGACGCCTTTGAACCATTCGCGAGGATCTTCACCTTTGAATTGTGGGTGGTTCTTGACCATCGCCTCTGAAATTTCTCGCCAACCGTCGGTGTAGATTATCCCCGGGCAAATGGCGTTAACGTTGATGTTATATCTGCCAACTTGGTCCGCTAGCAATTGGGTATAACGAATTAATCCAGCTTTGGCGCTGTGGTAGCTCGCAGATAGGGGGACAAGATCTACATGTGGCATTCCAGGCCTACCTGCCAAGGACGACATGTTAATAATCTTGCCGGATTTCCTCTCGATGAAATGAGGCAACACGGCCTCACACATTAGAACCGGCGCTCTCAGGCTCATTGCATAGGTTCCGTCCCAAATGGCCTCTGCCTCTGCAAGAGGATTGTCCTTGTCATGAATTTCGTTGGCAGATCCGCCGCCAACATTGTTCACAAGGATGTCGATCTTGCCGAACGTATTGATCGCCGCGGATACCATGTCGAGAATCACCGTAGATTTTGTAATGTCGCCTGCAACGGAGACCACTTTTGCCCCTATGTCCTCTAGTTCGCTTGCGAGTGCCTCAGTGTTCGCGGCACTGAAGGAATTTATGACAACACTGGCCCCTTCTTTAGCTAGAAGTAGTGCAATTTCTTTGCCGATGCCTCTGCCACACGCGGAGACGAGCGATACCTTACCGTCTAATTTCATCGTTTTATCCTATCGCTTTGATTCATTTCGGGCAGACCCAGCATTGATGCGCAATTGAAACCGCATCCGCTAACCGCTGCTAAGTCGACCGTCCGCGTCCAGCCGCACAGTTTCGTGCGTTTGCTCGAGCGCTTTTAGTGGCGAACTCAAGTCCTCACCCGCGGGTAGGGGCGGGGTGAAGTAGCCCAGAGAAGGACCGCCAACCGTATAGCCTAGTAACTCCTGCAGCTTCGGGTCCAGGTCCTTCGCGATTTCTGGTGGGCAAGAGAGATACTGATTGTCCTCCTGTCGAAGCCACCCAAGTGAGTAGTCAATATTAAGACCAATTCGATCTGCTTGTGTTTTGTTGGCGCCTGCGCCGTGGAAAACCGAGCCAGTAAAAACCAGCAGCGATCCCGGAGACATTTCTGCTGCGACAAATGCATCATCCGGCAGCTTGACGTCGTCTGAATAATGGGATGAACCCGGCGCTATGCGTGTCGCTCCGTTCTCATCTGTAAACTCGGTAATGGCCAGCATGATGTTAAGTTGGGGTTCGATTTCGCTCAGTAGATTTGCAAGCACAGGATTCACCTGCGGCTCGAGTTCCGGAGGCAATTGGATTTGACTCCAAGCCCAGCGATCACGATGGGCCATCTGCGCTTTTTCTCCCGGCAGCACTCGAATGGCTTGTGTGACGTGTAATTGAATGGTGTTCGCGTAGGGCGTCAAAAAGGCTACAGCTAAATCTATCAATCTAGGATCAATGGCCAATTCTCGGCAGATTTGAGAGCGGGCGATCAGAGCGCCTGTTCGAATAGTCTTGAAGCCGCCAAAATCGCTCGACGCGCTGTTTGTTGCCTTCATATAAGGGCTGAGCTCCGCAAGGATTGATGCAACCCGCGCCTTTGAGAGGAAATCTTTAAGAATTACGCATCCGTCGCGCTTGAGGATATCGGCTAAAATTTCGATCGAGCTATCAGGTGGGCATGTCAGAAGCTTTGTTTGTCTCACAATCCCTAGCCCCTCTGAAATCTGATGTGATGCGACAAACTACACGCGGAAAAATTGAGAGACAAGCGAGTTTGGTGAGTGATAGCTTCGGGTTCTCAATTAGCAGGGAGATCAAAAAATGGAAGGTCAAAATCTGCCGGATTATCAGCACCCCGAAGGCGATTATCGCCATATCTTTTCTTATCACCCGATGGATGTTCAGATTGCGCGTGCAGAAGGCGTTTACATATACGACGACAAGGACAATCGATATTTTGATGCTTCTGGTGGTCCGTTTGCGGTGAATTTGCCGCACAACCACCCTCGTATGAAGGCCGCTATTACCAACCAACTCGATAAATACGCTTACACTCATCCAGTGTTATCAGATCCGCTGCGAGCGAAGTTTTGTGCCAAGCTTGCTGAGATAACGCCAGGCAATCTCGATCACATTTACTTAGTGTCGGGTGGGTCGGAGGCTGTTGAAACAGCGTTCAAGGTAGCAAGGCAGGCTCAGATATCCCGAGGGCATCCTGACAAGTATAAAATTGTGAGCGTGCACGATAGTTATCATGGAATGACTTTGGCGACGCTCGGTGCTTCAGGCTCACCAGGCTCTCACAGGCCGTTCATGCCAATGATCCCTAAGTGGCCGCACATTCGCCAGTATTCCGATTTCGATCGGCCAGCAGAAGTCAGTCGCGAGGAGTGGGGCGTTAAGTGCGCGAAGGAGCTAGAAAAAGCGATTCATTACGAGGGCGCGCAATCAGTTGCAGCTTTCCTTGCGACCCCTCATGGCTGCGGTGCGGACTACGCTGTTGTGCCTCCCGCTAGCTATTGGCAAACCATTCGCGACATATGCGATCGCTACGATGTGCTGCTGATTACCGATGAGGTCGTTACCGGCTTTGGGCGAACTGGTGAGTGGTTTGCTATGGATCACTACGACGTCGTCCCGGACATCATGACTTTGGCAAAGGGTATAGCGAGCAGCTACGTCCCGTTTGGGGCGGTCGCTGTTTCGGCAGAAATAAACGCACCGTTTGAGGCTGGTGAAACGCATTTTGTACATGGATTCACGAACAGCGGTCACCCGCTCGGATGCGCTGCAGGCGCCGAGCTGATCGACATAATTCGTGATGAAAATCTCCTGGAAAACTGCCGGGCGCAAAGTGAGGTAATGTTTTCGTACCGTGACAAACTTCTAGCGCATCCAAGCGTTCGGGACGTGCGCGGATGGGGCCTCATGATGGTCTTAGAATTGATCAAGGACAAAGAAACCTTAGAGTTTTTCGATCCGTCGCAACAAGCTGAGAAGCTCTACTCGGCGATTACGTTGAAACATGGGCTGGTGATGTATGGGAGTCTTTACGGGCCAAGAAGGCAGCCCGCCTTCAGACGTGGATTGCCCTCTTGGCTATCCCCTCCGCTTACTATCTCCGAGGAAGAAATGCACGAAATGGTCGGTCGATTAGACAGTGCCTTGACTGAGTGGGAAGCCATCGTGATGTAGCGATTGAAACGTGTCGGAGTTGACCCGATTTCAGCCAATTCAAGTCATTGATCGCTTTAATTGATTAAATGAGATCATTCGCTGCCCGCGCGCGGTATGGGTTGCGCATCTGCGTTGATAAGGCGGACTTGTTCCAGCAAGGGTTTTCCGAGTGCTGCACACAAGACGTTAGGGCGCATGCAAGCGCAACTGGGCAAACGACCGCAGAGTCGTGCCTCAAAAAAACGAAAGATATCTCGAATACAGGGGAGCAGTGATATGCACGACTTAACCATTCGCAACGCGACCATCATGGATGGTTCAGGCAAAGCCCGCTTTCAGGGTGATGTGGCGGTAGATGGCGATAAGATCACGGCCGTAGAGCCTGCGGGCACNTTGGCGCCGGGAAAAGAAGATATTGACGCCAACGGCNTGGTGGTAACNCCAGGTTTCGTCGACATTCACACCCACTATGACGGGCAAGTTTGCTGGGATAAAGAAGTGACTCCTAGTTCCTGGCATGGCGTCACGACCGTGGTCATGGGTAACTGCGGGGTAGGTTTTGCGCCGGTGCATCCGGGATCCGAGGACGCATTGGTATCGCTGATGGAAAGCGTGGAGGACATTCCAGGAACCGCCCTCCACGACGGTATCCCATGGGGCTGGGAGACCTTCCCAGAATACATGGATGCTATAGATACNCCTTACGCGGTAGACATCGGCACCCAAGTTCCTCACGTGGCGGTTCGCCACTATGTGATGGGCGAGCGCTGCTATGACGACGCCACTGAACGAGACATGAGCGCCATGCGGGATATTACGCGGGACGCTTTGCGCCAAGGGGCCTTGGGTTTTTCCACCTCCCGTTTTTATGGCCATCTGGATAAGGCGGGCAATTTGATTCCGGGTACCACCGCATCTGCCGACGAAATGCTGACNATCGGCGAAGCTTTCGCNGATGTCGATCACGGCACCATCGAGATTATTTCGGATTGGCTTGAAGATGCAGACGAGCTGAAATGGATCGAGCATATCGTGCGCACCACGGGCCGCCCGATTACCACGCTCACTACGGTCGGTTCAGAAAAAATATGGTCGTTGGCCAGCGACCTTGAAAAAAGCGATCTGTCCCTGCGCCCGCAGGTAGGTGCTCGGCCAGCATCTATTTTAATGACCTTGGAGGGCACCATTAACCCCATGCGCCAGCACCCAGCTTATCGTGAAATTGAGANTCTGCCGTTGGCAGAGCGGCAGGCCAAGCTTCGAGACTCCAAGTTCCGTCAGCGCATTTTGAGTGAAGAAAAAGTGCTGCCTCGCAGCAAAGACGCNGTTCGCATGATGAACAACTACGACACCATTTGGGTGATGGACGAGGCGCTGAGCTATGAGCCCTCCCATGTCGATAGCGTGGCCTCTATTGCGGCGGCGCGAAATCAGGATCCGCTTGAGGTTGTGATGGATACCATGGCCGAGGGAATACCCTTGTTGGTGCTCTTNGGCAGGTACGCCGGTGATCTTGAAGGTCAACGCGAACTCATTGAAGACCCGCGCAGTGTATTTGGCTTGTCTGATGGCGGTGCTCACTGCGGAGTGCTGGTGGACGCCAGNGTGCCCACCTACATGCTCACNTACTTCTCTCGAGACCGGCAGCGCGGACCGACTATGAGCCCGGAATTTGTTGTGCATAAAATGACCCGGGATACCGCGGAACTTTACGGTTTACACGACCGAGGGTTGATTCAGACCGGGTTCAAGGCAGACCTGAACGTCATCGACTACAACAACCTGAAGCTGCATAAACCGGAAATGGTCTACGATCTNCCCGGAGGCGGAAAACGCTTGGTGCAAGGCGCTGACGGCTACCGAGCTACCATTTGCAGTGGTGTCGTGACCTACCGCGACGGTACGCACACTGGCAAGTTGCCTGGTCGTTTAATCCGCGGCGGTCAGGGAGAGCGCTAAGGCAACCTAGAGCTTGATGGGAAGACACTGGGGAAGTCCGACATCGGTAACAGAAATCTCAAATCTGCGTACCGACAGACACAAGCGACACAACCTTCGTTCTTCGACCTTAACGTCAAATCGGGAGCACAACTGAATTGCANAACTGCAGGGTGNAGAAAGAGCGCCTGACTTGCTNCATCGAGCGTTCTGCAGGNTCAAGCCTGCTACCACCGGTTTNCGAGGGTTCAGTGGGGAGAGTAGACNTATTCTGCGAACGAGCTCTGAAGGCACTCAAAGAGCGGCAAAAGGACTAACGGNATGCACCGGTGGGACATGAGTCCGTGCGGACGACCCACCGNTGCCCCNGTNATCCCTTAAGAACTGCAAGATAGCTGTGAACACCCGGTGCGGTCTCGAGCCCATTCCGGTCGTTTTTGTGCGTAAGGCTCCATTCCCTCTTGCCAGGTATAGGGCTGCTCAAGCACCTGCATCCACTGCTCAACTTTCGCGAAATCGCCCTGTTCTGCATCGTCGATGGCCAGTTGGGCAAGGTAGTTGCGCGGTACATAGAGCGGATTGGTGTTATTCATCAGCTGTGCTCGCGCGCTATGGGACTGGTTTTGTTGCGCCGCGGTATGCAGATAGTCGCTCAGCCACTGCTGAGTCTGCTGTCGTAGTGAATGACTGATTTGATCTGGGGTGTAGTAAGCGTCCTGCAAAAATACGACGTCGGAGGTCGCATCCTGTACGTCGGCCAGGTAGCGAAAGAACAGGGTCATATCGGTTTCTGTCTCGGTGAGCAATTTCAGTAAACGGTTGGTCAGATCAGCATCATAGGTTGGCAGGCCCTGCTTATCTGCCATCATGTCTTGCCACTGGTGTTCATAGGTCGTTGCGTAGTTGCCTAAAATCTCTTCTAACGGCTTGGTCTCTTTTATGAGCGAATAAAGGGCGTTAGCCAACTGCAGCAAATTCCACTGGGCAATGGCCGGTTGCTGACCGAAGCGGTAGCGTCTCTGTCCGGCGTCTGTCGTATTAGGCGTCCAGTCCGGATCGAAACCCTCTAGCCAACCGTAGGGACCATAGTCAATGGTCTCGCCAAGAATCGATAAGTTGTCGGTATTCATCACACCGTGCACGAAGCCAACACGCATCCATTGAACCATCAGTGTCGCTGTACGCTGACATACCTCCTCAAACCACGCTAAGTAGCGCTCGATTGGATCTTGGTGCGCAGCCGCGATGGCAGGAAATTCTCGTTCGATCACGAAGTTGGTAAAGGTTTCCAGAAGTTCTGTTTCTTGGCGGGCGGCGAGCATCTGAAAGTGACCGAAGCGAACAAAGGATGAACTCACACGGCAAACCACGGCGCCGGGTTCGAGTGCCGGATGGCCGTCGTAAAGCATGTCGCGCATGACTTGCTCGCCGGTGCCGATGAGCGATAGCGCCCGAGTTGTTGGCACCCCCAAGTGAAACATAGCCTCGGAACAGACGTATTCGCGTAGCGACGAGCGCAGCACTGCCAGTCCGTCTGCCGTGCGGGAGTAAGGTGTCTCGCCTGCGCCCTTAAGCTGCAGCATGAAGTGGCCGTTCGCGGTTTTCACCTCGCCCAAATTGATGGCTCGACCGTCCCCGAGCTGCCCGGCCCAGTTACCAAACTGATGTCCGCCGTAGCAGGTGGCGTGGGCATCCATGCCGGGCAACAGCTTATTGCCGGCAAAGACCTGCAAAAAATCCTCACTCGCTCGATCGGCCTCACTTAACTCGAGGAGTTCTGCAACCTGTGACGAGCTATGGATNAGGTAAGGGGCNGCTACNNTGGTGGGTTCAACGCGAGAAAAAAGCGCGCGGCGCACCTGTCTGCGTTCGCTNCCGNTTTGTGCGTCGGCGGGCAAAGCGCGNGTAAANNCGTTGTCGAAAACCAGTGATTGCATTGTTTTTTGTTGGTCNNTGAATAACGAACAAAGCGTAATGCCTCNCTCTTGCGAACTCGACCCATTTACGCCGCCGACTTTACCTTTATATCCTCGCCTCGTGGNGGTTCTGAGTGTATGTTTTGAATCGGGAGAAGGAGGAAATCATGTCCGAAGCAGTTGTCACACAAGCATTCGATGCTAACNCCACCGCGTTGGAAGACTTTGATGTCAGCAGTGCAAAGCTCATGCAGTCCGACCAACACTGGGGCTACTTCGCANGACTGCGAGACGAGGCGCCAGTGCACTACTGCAAGGACAGTATGTTCGGGCCCTATTGGTCGATCACGCGCTTTGCAGACATTATGGAAATCGAAAAGAACTGGCAGGACTTTTCCTCAGACCTNGGCATTACGCTGGGTGATCGCCCCGAAGATTTTTCGACGCCTAACTTCATCGGCATGGATCCACCAAAGCACGACCAGCAACGTCAAACGGTGCAAGGCGTGGTTGCCCCCATGAATCTCAAGCAGATGGAGGCCTTGATTCGACAGCGCGCCGTCAAGATTTTAGAGTCATTGCCGGTCGGTGAGACTTTTAACTGGGTTGATCTCGTTTCAGTGGAACTGACGACCCAAATGCTCGCCACTATCTTCGACTTTCCATTCGAGGATCGCTACAAGCTCACCTATTGGTCGGATATGGCGACATCGGGCGAGATAGGTGGCGGTCCAACCCCAGAGGACGAGCGACGGGCTGCACTGCTGGAGTGCCTGGAGTACTTCACTAAGCTGCGTGAAAAGCGCGGCAACGAGCCTCCTAAGATTGATCTACTGTCTATGCTGGCCCANGGCAAAGATACGCAAAACATGCCGCCCATGGAGTTCTTGGGCAACTTGGTGCTGCTCATTGTTGGTGGCAACGACACCACACGTAATTCGATTTCCGGTGGTGTCTTGGCGCTAAACCAAAATCCCGGTGAGTACGACAAGTTGCGAGCCGATCATTCACTCATACCCAACATGGTGTCCGAGATTATTCGCTGGCAGACGCCGCTGGCCTTCATGCGTCGCACGGTCACCCGCGATCTGGAATTTCGTGACCAGCAGCTGCGCAAGGGTGACAAGCTNGCCATGTGGTATGTCTCGGGTAATCGCGACGAGCGCGCTATTCCTGACCCAGATCGATTTTGGATCGATCGACCGAATGCACGGTATCATTTGTCTTTTGGCTTTGGACTGCATCGCTGCATGGGTAATCGGCTTGCCGAGATGCAGCTACGGGTTCTGTGGGAGGAAATCATGCAGCGCTTTTCTTTCATTGAAGTGGTGGGNGAGCCGGAACGAGTACAATCGAGTTTCGTGCGCGGTTACGCGAGTTTGCCGGTNAAGCTGCACGCGGTTTAGCTGCAAAAAAGAAAAGCACCCGGATATAAAGCAAGGCTCAAGTGCCTCTTTAAATAGGGGTGAGTGTTACAGCAGCGGGCAGAGTGGAGAGGGGAGAGAAATGTCGCTATCGCAATTGAGTCGGTCCATCGAAGGGCTGGTAGCAGTCGTCACGGGGGCCGGTAGTGGCATGGGCGCGGCCACAGCCAAACTATTTTCAGACCAAGGTGCCAAGGTCGCTGCNTTGGATATCAATGCCGCGGGTGTTGCCGCCGTGGTTGATGAAATCATTACTGCCGGTAAAACGGCTCATGCATGGACCATTGATCTGTCTGATGGCGATGCTATTGGGCAGGTGATCGGCGACATTNCGGCGCATTTCGGCGGCATCGATTTGCTGATTAACAACGCGGGTATTTCCATACCGGCGCCAATCGATGGCGACAGCTATGAGGATGCATGGTCTACATCCCTATCGGTGCTGCTTACTGCTCAACATCGGACCATCAGAGCCGCGNTGCCTCATTTGCGTCAGTCGAGCAATCCTCGCATCGTCAACATTGCTTCCACCGAAGGACTGGGCGCGACTAAGGGCGGCAGTCCCTACACGGCNGCCAAGCACGGCGTCATCGGTTTGACTCGATCTCTGGCTGTCGAACTGGGTGGTGAGGGCATTACGGTTAACTGTATTTGTCCGGGGCCAATCAAAACCGGCATGACACAAGCCATTCCCGACGAACAAAAACAGATTTACGCCCGACGCCGAGTCGCTCTTAAACGCTATGCCGAGCCTGAAGAAGTGGCTCATGGCTCGCTTAATTTTTGCTTACCGTCTTCCAGCTTTATGACCGGTACTGCCTTGCCNGTGGATGGTGGCCTGACAATTAAGAATGCGTAGCGGGGTTTTGTNCGGCNGTCTAAGGTACGCATCGTGAGTCAAAGCACCGACAAAGTTTCTTGGTCGACTACCNTGGCCTTTGGCGCGCCTGCCATTGGTGCAGGCTATATGTATCTGATTCTTGCCTTGTACGTGATGAAGTTTTCGACGGACGTGCTGCTGATTGCCCCGGCGGTGATGGGGGCCATATTCAGCTTATCGCGCATCTGGGATGCTATTTCAGACCCCTTGGCGGGCTACCTCAGTGATCGAACCACCTTTCGCCTTGGTCGTCGCCGCACTTGGATTTTGGCCAGCTGCATTCCTATTTCGATTGGTTTCTACGCAGTGTTCGCACCGCCATTTTCCATGCAGGGCGCCGACCTGACTCTGTGGATGACGATTGCCGTCATAGGGTTCTACTCTGCAATGACGCTATTCTTTGTGCCGCATATGGCGCTGGGGGCGGAGCTATCGGTGGACTATCACGAGCGTAGCCGACTGTTTGGCGTGCGCCATATTTGCTACACCCTCGGNTCGATTCTCTCCNTAGGTGCCATGTATCTGCTCATCAACGAAGAGTTCGCCGAGGGCGGTAACGTTCGTCTGATGGCACGTGAACAGGCCCTTATCGCCATTGCTATCATGGTGGTGTTGGTGATCTATGCCGTCGTNATGCTGCGCGAGCGACCAGAGTTTCAAAATCGCCAGCAGGGTGGGCCGCTGCAAGCGTTTCGGGACATCTGGGGTAACCCCCACGCTAAACTGCTCATCATCGTGACGTTTATTGAATATGTGGGCAGCGCAGCGATAGCTGCGCTGACCCTATACATCTCTCANTACGTGGTCGGTGCGCCGGCCATGGCGCCGCTGATTATTCTTGCGTANATGATTCCNTCTACGGTGTTNGTGCCCNTGTGGATACCGCTGTCGAAACGTTTTGGCAAAATCAGGGTGTGGATGTTTGGCATGATTCTCACAGGGCTGTCTTTTGGGGGCATGTTCTCGCTGCCTTTTATCGATAGCGTTGAGCAGCGTCTATTTTGGATTATGTTGCTGGCCGCCTTTGCAGGATTGGCCGCAGGCTGTGGCGGCACCCTCGGGCCATCGGTGCAAGGTGATGTGATCGACTACGACGAGTACAAAACCGGTGAACGCAAGGAAGGCTCTTACTTTGCGGCATGGAACTTTGTCCATAAAAGCGCCCTGGGCGTCATGCTGCTACTGACCGGGTTCGTGTTGGATTTTGCCGGTTTCATGCCCAATGTTGAGCAGACCATGCAGGTGAAAATCGCCATGGTTAGCTTGTATGGATTGTTCCCCTTGGTGTGCTACACCGTCGGCGCAATTCTATTCAGCCGTTTTTCGCTCGATGAAAAAGCCTATGAGGTGATCCGCACCGAGCTAAATGCTCGGCGCGCTAAGGCCGCGGAAGAAGCCGACGCTATCGGCCAGTAAAGTTACCGGGGCGTCGCTCCGCCACCGCTTTTACACCTTCCCGATGATCGGCCGTTTGCTGCAGGCGATGCTGCTCCAGAAATTCGTGATCGGTCTGAGCCTTCACGGCGGCTGACAGGCCATCACGCATGGTCGCCCGTACTGAGGCCACGGCCAGCGGTGCATTCTCAGCAATTTCTGCAGCGAGCTTTATCGCCTCGGCGCGTAGATTCTCTCTATCCGTAAGCACATCGGCTAGGCCCATTTCATAGGCTTCCTCGCCGGTAATGCGGCGACCGGTCAAAAACAGCATGTGGGCTTTTTGCTTGCCTATTAGGCGCGCCAACGTGTGTGTGAGGCCAAAGCCGGGATGAAAACCGAGCTTGACGAAGTTGGCGGTGAAACGTGCTTCTGGGCACACCACGCGGAAGTCCGGCATGACCGCTAGGCCAAAGCCGCCACCGACGGCGGCGCCCTGTACGGCGGCAACCACAGGAATGTTGGTGTCGAATAAGCGCACGGCGGCGCCATATAGCGGATTGCCCTCTTCGACTTTGCGGTCCGCGCGTTCTTCGTTACTAGAGGCGCTGCCAAAGTTATTGCCCGCACAAAAATGTTTACCCTGGCTGCATAGCACGACAGCGCGTACATCGTCGCTGACCTCCATTTTGCCAAAGGCTTCGGCCAGGTCGCTGATCATTTGGGTATCAAAGAAGTTGTTTGGTCCGCGCTGGATTTCTACCACCGCGACGTAGTTCTCAATGGTGATCCCGAGACCGTCGTAATTCATATCCAGCATGTTGTCCTCTCTCTGTTATCGGTTGGGTAAGGGGGCCCAACGCTCGAGAATGAACAATAAGCCGCGTAAGGCGCCGAAGGCAACGGCGCCAAAAATCAGGTTGGCAGCGATACCGCGCAGCAAGAAGGGTATGCCTGCCGCGTAGCAGGTCATCCATCCAGCGACGGTGTTTGGGTAGTAGCCCGCGGCCATCGGAGCGGCATTGCTCATCAGGTAGAAGATCACCGCACTGACTACCGCTGCGCCACCAATGCGCAACAAGCGCACGCGAGCGAGTATGGGTATGACGCCGGCCGCGCTTACCAGATGCGCGACATACACCAATGCCATGGACGCGATGTTGTAGGTACCAATGATCACATCGACGGTGGCGACGCTGACGAGTACCGGCAAGGGCACAAGGTGCTTAGGCAGATAGGCGGCTGCGAGCATGCCGATGGCCCCCACGGTCGACATGCCGGCGGGATGAGGTAGTAGGTGCGACGAGGCGCCAACGACACATAGTGCTAAGGCAATTAAACAAGGTTTGGTATCAAAAGAAGGCGCAGTCATTGGCATGGGGGATTACCTCCAAGTCTTCATATGAGGCCGACTATAATAGCTGCGCCACAGTTTGTACCTGCAAAACCTGCAACAAGCTTATGAGATTGATGACCAGATACTTTCCTAGGGCCTCAATGCGTNACATGCCGTGGGTTATAGTGAGGGTTTGGATCGGGGGGAGTGGGCAAGCAAGATGGCGAGTCGCGACATCTATTCTGTGTTGGCTGTGCCAAATTTCCGTTGGTTATGGGTGGGCAGCCTAGGCTCTTCATTTGCGATGAACATGCAAATGATCGCCCGCGGATGGTTTGTTTACGATTTGACGTCATCGGCTATGGATTTGGCCTGGGTGACGCTGTCTTTTATGTTGCCCTCTGTGCTGTTTTCTCTATATGGCGGTGTGCTGGCAGATCGTCTGCCCAAGCGGAAGNTGATCGTCTTCGCCCAAAGCCTNAATNCCATCGCCACCCTGATCATGGCGTGGATCATCTTTTCAGGCACGGTGGTGTTCTGGGACTTCATTTGGTTTGGCTTTTTCAATGGCAGTATCTTGGCCNTGTCCATGCCAGCGCGGCAGGCCTTCGTGCCGGAACTCATACCCCAACCCTTGATATTCACAGCCATGGCGCTGAATACCACCGGCTGGAATTTGTCGCGCATTGTTGGCCCAGCCTTGGCGGGCTTGTTGATTGCTTGGCTTGCCGACGGCGACAAGCAATCGGCCTTTGGTGTCGGGATGGTCTATCTGGTGATTGCCGGTCTGTATTTAAGCTCTGCCCTGACCATGCTACTGGTCAATGTGCCCGGCGATTCCTCACAAAGTCGACGCGATGGCACTTATAACGAAATGCGCGATGGACTGGCCTATGTGTTTGCGCAGCCGCGCATNTTTGCACTGCTGCTGTTGTCCATTATTCCNTTTTTGTTTGGTATGCCGCTGAACACGCTGCTGCCTGCGTTTAACCAAGATGTCCTTGGCGGACATGCAGACAGCCTGGGTATTTTGGTTTCGGCCATGGGCGGCGGTGCNATCATCGGATCCATGATGATGGCCGCTATGGGCGATATGCGGCGCAAGGGTCGGTGGTTGGTCATCAGTAGCCTCGCTTGGGCCGGCGCGACAGCGGCCTTCGGCGTCACCGGCGATGTCGCTCTGGCCATGTTCGCGATCGCGTTGATCGGTTTGGTGAGCGCCTGGAATATGTCACTNAATCGTGGACTGCTGCAGCATACGGTAGACGCGCATATGCGCGGGCGTATCATGAGCATTGATATGATGTTTCATGGCCTGATGCCGTTGGGCGTATTCCCCATCAGTTGGGTCGCNGAACATCACGGCGTTGCGACGGCGCTTATGGTCAGCGGTATCGCNTTTGGCGTCACGATCGTGCTGTCGATCGTGTTGTCGCCGGCGGTAAGAGCCATGACGAGGGATGCAAGCGCACAGTAGCGCTTGGCGAAAAAACAACAGTAGGTAACGACCATGCAGTGGGATCTGATCATTCGTAATGCCAAGGTGTTCGACGGCCATGGCAGTCCGGGCAGGGTGGGCGATGTTGCCATTAAAGCGGGCAAAATCGCNGCGCTAGGTGGTCGTCTGCCCACGGCGGAAAGCGCCNCCGTACACGACGCCNNTGGCCAGTGGCTGACACCAGGTTTGCTGGATATTCATACTCACGAAGATTTAGAGGCNGAGCTAGACCCNGGTCTACCAGAGGTAGTACGCCACGGCACNACCAGCGTGGTGGTGGGTAATTGCAGCATTGGCCTAGCCTTTGGTAACCAGCGTCAATCCAGCATTGATGCGACTCAAGACCCAATAGTCGACTGCTTTGCCCGGGTTGAGAACATTCCTAAAACCGTGNTGTCGAAGGCCGCNGATAAGGCTACTTGGTCAAAACCGGCAGACTACCTCAGCCACATAGATGAGCTGCCGCTGTCGGCAAACATGGCGCCGTTTTTACCGCATTCCATGCTGCGCATTGAAGTGATGGGCCTGCAAGACAGCGTGTCACGCCAGCCCACCAATGCAGAACTTGATCGTATGGCGGGCATTCTCGATGAGGCCATGCAAGANGGTTACCTNGGTTTATCCACAGACGGTCTGCCTCTACATTTTCTCGCAAACGAGCCCAATTTGAGTAAACGCATTCCTACTCAATACGCTGAATTTGACGAGTACAAAAAACTCACCGACGTGGTGCGCAAACACGACCGCGTGTGGCAAATGACGCCAGCCACCGACGATGGCGCGCTCACTGCGCGCCTGTTTATGCTCAGCAGTGGGCGNTTTTACGACAAGCCATTGAAGATTACCGCGCTGGCAGCCATCGACAGCGTGAATAATCGCAGCAATCTGTCTCGCGGCCTGCTCTTTACTAACATGCTCAACAGTAGGGCGCTGCAGGGGAACTTTCGCCTGCAATGTTTGAGCGCGCCGTTTCGGGTCTATTCTGAAGGTGCGGTCAGTCCGCTAGCGGAAGCCGACCCGCTACTGCGTCGGTTGATCGAGACCGAGCTGGAGGATGTGGCAAGGCGGCAAGAAATACTGGCCGACCCAGAATTCATTGAGGCGTTTCGCGCCATGTGGTCGCGCGGCAAGAGTGGTTTCAACATAGGGCACCTGCGGCGCAAGNTACGGCTGGAAAAAGAGTTCCTGACCCGAGATTTGAACGACATGCAGATTTATCGCTGCAGTGTGGATGCTTGGCCTGGCCAGACCATGGCGTGGATCTATCACCGCTATCAGGCTTGGTGTCTGAACAGCGAGTGTATTGATGATGCGAGCGAGGTAGAGGCCTTTTCCGCCCTTGGTAAAGACATTCGCGATGACGGCGAATTCTTCCTTGGGCTGCTGCGGCATTTTGATAGCGATTTGCACTGGTGCTATGTGGCCGCGAACAAAGACCCAGAAGTGATCAAACGGTTGTTATTGCACCCAAAACTGCTNCCTGGCTTCAACGACAGCGGTGCGCACGTCACCAACATGGCGTTTTTCGACGGCAACCTGCGCGCGCTTAAAATCGGGCTAGAAGAGTCTGAAGCNTGCTTCACCCACATGCTGTCGCGACTCACCAGCGAGCCGGCAGAATTCTTTGGTTTATCGGGTGTTGGTAGCCTAAGNGTTGGCAGTCGAGCGGACATGCTTTTGTTAAACCCAGAGCAACTCGCGAGCTACGACGGTGAAGCNAGCGTGCAGTATCAATACCGCGATGTATTCGATTGCCACCAGTTGGTAAATCGATCTGATGGCGTGGTGGGTGGCGTCTTTGTTAGTGGTCAGCAGGTCTGGGATGGCACCGGCTTTTGCGGTGAGCACGGCAAGCGTGCCCTCGGCGGGGCGTTGCGAGTAGGGTCATAGGTGGATGACAGACACCCAACTATAGCGGGTGTCTGCAACGNGNGACCTCAGTCTTTCGGCTGGCCCAANATTCGTTCCGCTATGATGTTGCGCTGAATGTTTGGAGTGCCGCCACCGATCACCACATTTGGCCAGTTCAANGCGCCCTTCGACCAAGTACCGCCGTCAACGGCTTCTTCGCCGCCTTTAAGCTGCAGGCCCGCCTGACCCGACAGTTCAATGGCGAAGTCATCCATCTCAATTTCCAAACTGGCGCGATGCAGTTTGTTCACTGAGGTCTCCGATGTTAANGGCTCACCCTTAATTTGTTTGGTGAGATAGCGCAGACCGTTGTACTTCATGGCCGCGATCTTGACTTCAAACTTGGCAACCGTACGGCGCACATTTGGGTCCTCGGCGGCGGGTTTTCCCTGACGCTTGGAATTCTTCACCAAGGTTTTTAGGTCATCGAGCTTGGCCTGCAGCTGGGTGACTTCACCAATGCTAGAGCGCTCATTGGCCAGCGCCGAAACCGTGACCTTCCAGCCTTCGCCTTCCGCGCCGAGTCGGTTTTCTGCCGGCACTTGTACGTCGGTGAAGAAAATCTCAGCAAAGTGTTTGTCGCCTGCCATATTTTGAATGGGCCGCACTTCTACGCCCGGTGCGTCCATGGGCACGAGGAAGCATGTGATGCCATCGTGCTTGGAGGTGACGTTAAAGTCGGTGCGGGTGAGCAGTATAATCCACTGTGACCACGGCGCGCCGGTGGTCCAGATCTTCTGGCCATTCACTACATAGTGATCACCCTTGAGCTCGGCCTTGCACTGAATCGCTGCAAGGTCAGAGCCGTGATTGGGTTCTGAGTAGCCGGTGCACCAAGTGACCTTGCTGTCCAAAATGTCAGGGATGAACTTCTGTTTTTGTTCCTCGGTGCCGTATTCCATGATGCCCGGGCCTACCCAAGCCAGCCCCATCATCGAGGTGCCCAGCGGTGGGGCCTTGGCCAGCGACATTTCTTCTTTGAGAATGGCCTGCTCGATGAGTCCGCCATCGCTGCCGCCAAATTCCTTCGGCCAGGCAAAGCCTACCCAGCCCTTGGCACGTACTTTTTCCAACCATGTGGCTAGAAAGGTCTTGTCGCGCTTTTCCTTCGGGGGCAAATGCTCGGCGATAAAGCCGCGCACTTCCTCACGAAACGAATGCTCTTGTGGTGTGTAGTCAAAGTCCATTACAGACCTCCTAAAGTTGCAATTCTGTCCATGTGGTAATCCGAGTCGCCGTACATTGGGCGCGCCCATTTTGAGCGTTTGAGGTACAGCTGGGCATCGTAGTCGGCGGTAAAGCCGATGGCGCCGTGCAGGCCCACACCGTCTATGCCGATTTGGGCGAAGGCGTCAGAGGCGTAGCCCTTGGCCATGGAAACGGCCTTGGCAAGTTCTTGCGGACTGTCATCGACCGTCCACGCGGCGAAGTAGCACAGCGAGCGGTAGCTCTCGAGGTCCACGAACATGTCGGCTAGGCGATGCTTAACGCCCTGGTACTGGCCAATGGGTTTACCAAACTGGATGCGATCCTTGGCGTAGCCGCTGGTCATTTCTAAGATGGCAGCCCCAGCGCCAACCATTTCCGCGGTGGTCGCGACGCCGCCGCAATCGGTTAAAAACGCTAGCTGTTCAGGGCTGACAGCCAGCAAGTCGGCAGTGCTGATTTGCACGCCATCGATGTCTACGCTGGCCATGGGCTTGGTGTTGTCGATGGTCGGTTGCGCTGTCACCTTGACTTGATCTCCGCCTACCGCCGCCAACGCAAGCCCGTCGGGGCCTTGCACAGCGAGCAGCATGTAGTCTGCCGCCTGTGCGTCATTCACAAACGGTTTCTTGCCATGCAGGGTAACGGCGTCGCCATCTAAGGTTGCCTTGGCGGTGACGGCCTCCGCAGCGATCCAGTTAGCCTCGTCATACAGACCGATGGTTACCACTGCCTCGCCGGATGCCATGGCAGGCAGCCAACGCGTTTTTTGATCCTCAGATGCACAATGCAATATGGCGGTACTGGCCAAAGCGTGTGAGGCGATGGGCAGCGGGCACAGACCCTCCGCAGCGGCCTCTAGCACGACGATCAAGTCGATCCACTTAAGGCCAAGCCCACCATGGTTTTCGGGAATGGTCAGTCCTAACCAGCCAAGCTCGGCAGCTTGCTGCCACAGAGCCTGATCAAAGGGTGTTTCGTTACCGGTTATCTCGCGTACCCGAGTCATCGGGCAGGCCTCTTTCATAAAGCGCTGCACCTGCTCTTTCAGCAGATTCTGCTCTTCAGTGAATCCAAAGTTCATGTGCTCCCCCTCGAATGCTTTGCTTATCACCACGCCGTTGCGGGCGGGCGCTGCCCTTCGTCACGTCTGTACCGCGCTGATTCAAGAAACGCTGCAACTACAGGCGTTGCGATACTACCACCGGCTCTCGCGCTGGGCCATTATCGGGCTATTCGTCTGATGAATCGAGAAAGGGAGAGAGAGGTTATGGATCAACTGTTGGACTTCACCGGCAAGGTGGCCTTGGTCACTGGCGGCAGTCGTGGGCTGGGTCGTGAGATGGCGCTTGCGCTGGCAGCACGTGGCGCAGACGTGATTATTACTAGCCGTAAGGCTGACGCCTGCGAGGCAGTGGCTGCGGAAATTGAGGCGCTGGGTCGCCGCGCCATGGCCTACGGCTGTCATGTGGGTCATTGGGCTGAGATCGATGCAATGGTCGAGGCTGCCTATGAGCACTTTGGTAAGATCGATATCTTGATCAATAACGCAGGCATGTCGCCGCTATACGAATCGCTTTCGTCTATTTCCGAGGAGCTTTTCGACAAGGTGATTGGGGTAAATTTAAAAGGCCCGTTTCGTTTAATGGCAACCGTAGGTGAACGTATGGCGGCTGGCGATGGCGGCAGTATCGTCAACATCAGCAGTATTGCTTCGCTGCAGCCCTCACCCAATTCCGAGCCCTATGGTGCCGCGAAGTCAGGCTTGAACGCGTTAACGCGTTCCTTTGCCTTTGCCTTTGGCCCAAACGTGCGGGTGAATGGCATTGCTGCGGGTCCGTTTCTTACCGACATTTCTAAGGCATGGGATATGGCGGCCTTTGACAGGCAAGCTAAGTCGCGTCATGCGCTGAAGCGGGGCGGTCAGCCAGAGGAGATTGTCGGTGCGGCACTGTATTTGGCAGGCCCCGGTGGCAGCTTTACCACGGGCACAGTGATTCGGGTGGACGGTGGTACACCCTAGGGGAGCGAGCGTTTCAGAAAAGCCGTAACGGCATCGATCACTTCGATTTCAACGTCTTTCTCGTAAAGCCTTTGCAGAG
>PBTJ01000053.1 GCA_002726925.1 Gammaproteobacteria bacterium
CGGGGCGGCTCATCTGCACCGGATGATGGATGCAATCACCGGTAATTAGCGCCTCGGCGCCGCCTGATCGAATGTGCACGCTAACATGCCCGGGTGTATGCCCGGGGGTTGGTTCCAAACAAACCTCCGGACAGACCGAGTGCTGCATGTCGACTAGGTCGACCAACCCTGCTTCGACCACTGGACGCACCGAATCCGCCAGCACCGGGCCGTAGACTGTCTCATCCTCGTTCGCATCCCAATGCTCCCACTCGGTTCGAGCAAACAAGTATCGAGCGTTGGGGAAGGTTGGCACCCAGTGACCATCCACCAACATAGTGTTCCAGCCGACATGATCCACATGCAAATGCGTACAAAGCACGGTGTCGATCGTATCCGGTGCGTAACCAGCGTCTTCTAAGTCCTGCAAGAAATGCGTTTGCAGGTGCGCCCAGTTAGGCACGTTGCGCTCTTTATCGTTACCGATGCAGGTATCGACCAAAATACGACGCTCGCCGGTGTCTACAACCAAGGCATGCACACTCATGGTCAGATTGCCTTGCTCGTCCATAAAATGAGGCTGCATCCAAGTGAAGGGTAGACAGGCATCGCGCGTAGCATCCGGCAGTATGAACCTAGAGCCGCCAAGGCTTTCGATCTCCACAACGCGAGTAATCTTTACGTCACCAATTTGCCACTGATTCATCCTCTCCCCCCAGATGTCCCCCATTCACAAAACTGTTCTAGGGCTTTCCGCTGACGAACGCAAGGTCTAAGCTCTATCCGGGATTTCCGCGCAGAGGAGTATTTTTATGTCGTTGCTTAAGGACATAGCCACCATTGGCCAGCTACCGGCCTTACTAAAATTGAAAAAGGGCATGACACCACGGCCTGCCGACGTGAAGGACTGTTTCGGCGCGCGCGTCGAGGCGAATGCGGCCAATTTGGGTACCCACAGCGCCATCGTGTGCGAGGGCAGAGAGTTGAACTGGCAAGAATTCAACGCGCNATCTAACCAATACGCCAACGCCTTCAAGGCCCAAGGTTTAGCGCGCGGCGATACCGTCTGCATCATGATGGAAAACCGAATCGAATTTCTCACCCTGCTGGTTGGGCTGAACAAACTGGGCGTCACCGCAGGTCTTCTCAACACCAACTTAACCGGCCGCTCGCTCATGCACTGCATCNGCGTTATTGAGGCCAAAAAGTGCATTTTTGGCGCCGAAGTGATGGCTGCGGTTGCTGAAGTTCAGGAGGAGTTGGACTTGGCTTCCGGCACTGACTTTCTATTTGTTAGCGACGTCGCGATTGCCGAAGCCCAGTGTCCAGATTGGGCGCTGAGTTTAGACAATCTAGAGCAAGCCGCCGAAGACAGTAATCCACCTGAGACCGGCGACAACACCATTGGCGATACTGCGCTCTACATNTACACCTCGGGCACCACGGGCTTGCCCAAGGCTGCGGTCATGTCGAATCGTCGCTACTTAATGAGTGCGGACATGTCAGGATCTGCAGGCTTGAAGACNAAGCCAGGTAATCGCATCTATCTGTGCCTACCGCTCTANCACGCCACTGGTTTGCTGCTAGGGGTCGGCTCATCNNTAACCAGCGGCGCGAGCATGTTCGTGCGGCGCAAATTTTCTGCCAGCGCTTTTCGCAGCGATATTCGCGACAACAACTGCACCCACATGGTCTACATTGGCGAACTCTGCCGATATTTGACCAATATCCCCGAAGAGGCTGGGGATGCATCGATACCCCTGCACTCCATCATGGGCAACGGCATGCGCCCAGACATCTGGATGGGTTTCAAGCAGCGTTACGGAATCAAANGAGTTTGTGAGATCTACGGCGCGTCCGAAGGCAACGTGGCCTTCGCCAATCTGATGAACAAAGACCTCACAGTGGGCATGACATCGGCGGAAGTGGTCCTCGTTCAATACGATGTGGACCAAGACGAGATTATTCGCGACAACGAAGGCCGCTGCATCGAAGTCCGTCATGGTGAAGCGGGACTGTTGCTCGGTAAGATCACGCCAGACACCATTTTCGAGGGCTACACAGACCCTAATGCCACCGAAGGCAAGATCTTGCGTGATGCGCTAAACGACGGCGATGCTTGGTTCAATACCGGGGACTTGATGCGCGTCGTCGATGTTGGTTTTACTCTTGGCTATGACCACTTCCAGTTTGTCGATCGCATTGGCGATACGTTCCGTTGGAAGTCAGAGAACGTATCCACCAACGAAGTGGGCGAGATCATCAANGGCTTTGATCAGGTGAAGTTCTGCAACGTTTTCGGCGTAGAAATTCCTGGCGCCGATGGCCGCGCGGGCATGGCCTCCATTACGCTNAACGACGATGTCGCTGCNCTGGACCTAGAGAGATTCTCAAGNTTTGTGCGCGACGTATTGCCCAGCTATGCGGTACCCGTTTTTTTACGCATTGACGAGGACATCGACGTCACCGGCACCTTCAAAATGCTGAAAGGCGATTTGCGCAAACAGGGCTATGACATNGAACAGATCGGTGGTCCTGTNTACGTCATGAAAAATGGCGAGAACGTCTACACAACCCTAGAATCTGACTATNNNGAGGCGTTAAACGCCGCCAATGCGGGCTTCTAGCGCCGACGCCCAAGTCCTGCTGCTGGATCTNGGCGGTGTGGTTTTGGGCATCGACTTTCGCCGAGTCTTTANTTTCTGGGCAGAAGCCGCGGGGGTGGATAAAGCCGTTTTTTATGATCACTGGCAACTCGACGATGGCTACAAAGCTCACGAAACCGGTGATCTGGATTTTGCCGATTACACCACGCATTTGAGCAAAACGCTCAGCGTCTCAATGAGCGATGCCCAGTGGCGCGAAGGTTGGAATGCCCTATGGACCGCGCCCTATGGCGACGTGGCGGCTTTATTACCCGCCCTTAAAGAACGCTTCCGCCTGTGCGCCTATAGCAATACCAACGCGGTGCATGCCGAAAGTTTTCTGCAGCGCTATCCGCATATTTTCCAACACTTCGAGCAACTCTACTTGTCTCACGAGGTGGGCTGCCGCAAGCCAGCGCCCGAGTCCTTTCTGACGGTATGCAAGCTGATGCAGTGCCCGCCGAGTCAGGTGATTTTCTTGGATGACACCAAGGAAAATATCGCCGGAGCCGAGGCTGCTGGTTTGACCGCCTACTTAACCCGTAGCCAGTCCGAAGTCGTCGAAACTCTAGTATCGCTNTGAAATTTGCGGCCTAGCCGCTAGCACGCTCTAATACCCTAATAATCGACAGCGCTTCTTTTCGCGATGCGCCACACACGGAGATTTCCGCCTTAAAGCTGGTGCAAAAGGTCGGCCGCTGTGGCGAGGAAAAAAGCCTACATGCCAGGTCATCCGTCAAATGAATGCAGGGTACCCCGGCGGGTTTGCCGTTAGGCATGCCCGGCATCGGTGTGAGNATACTGGGCGCAATACANCATGCGCCGCAGCCCGGTCGGCATTTCACTGATNAAAGCCGTGGGCGAGAGCCGCATACTTTTCGAGCATGGGCAGTACTTCATCCGGCGTGCCTGAGGGCAGCGCGAAAATCACCCGATCAAAACCTAACTCGATCAGATATTCCACCGCAGCGGCGTCAGGACCAACGCCGAAAACGCTAAAATTTGGTTGGCCCTCACGACCGGCCTGTGCCCATGCCTCTCGGGTTTGCGCTATGCCTGCAGCATAATCTAGAGCGCCGCTGGCGTTAGCTCGGCTGGCGTCTTGGTAGATAGGAAACCAGCCATCGCCGTACTCGGCAATGCGCTGGTACACAAATCGCGAGGAGGCCCCGAGCAGCACTGGCGGCCCACCTGCTTGCACTGGTTTTGGGTAGGCCCACAGTTTGTCAAAGTCAACAAACTCACCGTGAAACTCCGCCTCTTCCACGGACCAAATTTCGCGCATGGCGAGCACCCGCTCGCGCAAAATTTTCCAGCGCTGGGCAAAAGGTGTGCCGTGGTTCTCCATCTCTTCAGCGTTCCAGCCGGCCCCAACACCGAGTTGTACCCGCCCATTGGAGAGAAAATCTAGGCTCGCCACCTGCTTGGCCATCAAGATTGGGTCGCGCTCTGTCACCAGCGAAATACCGGTGCCGAGTTTAAGATCCGTCGTTACGGCCGCGGCCATCGCGAGTGCCACAAAGGGATCATGGGCATGCCAATACTGACGCGGCAGTTCTGCCCCACCAGGCCAAGGCGACAGGCGACTGGCAGGTATATGCGTATGCTCCGGCAAAAATAGCGACTCAAACCCGTGGGCTTCCGCCTCCCGCGCCAGCACATCTGGAGCGATCGCATAATCTGTTGCAAAAATCAGTAGTCCGAAATCCATAGCCAAGCCCTCCTCGTAGAAGATTTAGAGCATAAACAATGGTGTGAAGATTGTCGGGCGCAAATAGCACCACGCCGGGATGACTCTGACGCGTTGATCAGAGGCTGACAGTTTGCAGTGCCTGCATATGGCGATCTATCTTATCGACGTAGCGCAAACCGGCGGCGAAGTGCGTGGAGTTCATACCGATGTTGTAGGCCGACAAGGCGCAGCGCTGATCGCCGTCGCAACGCTCCAGCAAAAAACCCAGCACTTGGCTGCCGCAATAAATATTCTGCTCCGGATCATACAGATCAGCCCGGCCGCAGAACTCACCCCAGTAATGCGGTCGAACTTGCGCAGGCCCCACCGCGCCCACATGAGACTGGGCGTACTTACGAAAAGAGCTTTCGGCGAACACTAGGCTAGCAATTAGCTCTGGCTGCATCTGTTGTCGCGCGGATGCCTCCAAAATCCAATCGGAAAATTCGACCGCTACAGGAAATTTCACACCAAAACCGGCAGAAAGTTTTTGTGCAAGCGCTTCGGCTTGTTGCATATGGGTGAGGCTTGGCAGTTGGGGTAGAGCAAGCACAAGCTTGCTCATCGGCCCATGAACATCTGGCGATGTTGTTAGCGTTAAAGATTGCTCGTTAGCGGTTTTGGGAACGTCTACAAGGTCAGTCAGGACAAAGGCCGCCAGTAGGCAGACAAGGGGGAGCACACGAGGTCGTAGCACTGCCAAGCGATAGCAGACCACGACGGCCTGGCACCAGAAACTCCACAGGTTGTTAAGCATTCGCCAACCCCTCAATCGTTCGCGCGAGAGCCTGACCACACAATTGTGAAGAAAGCGTGAAATTTATGGCGAAAATCCTGTGATCACAATCGTACTGGCGCATAACATGCGCCAGTACGATTGATCAAAGGCATAGGTTATCCGACGCGCAGAGCCTCGATAATGGCAGCACGTTGCTCGTCATTCGAAACAGGAAAAGAAGCAGACGTGCGATCTACAAACCCGCCATAACGTTGCAGCATTTCCGGCGCAATTTCGTGAGGTTCACCCATCACGCCAAAGGCCTTGATCATATCGTCGGTAATCAGCGTACCCATCTCCTTCCACCGACCCTGCTTGGACATAGTATTAAGCTCTCCTTGAAGCTCGCCCATGCCAATGGAATCCAGCACGCCCTTGTAGGCTGGTGTTGAGCCGTAGAAAGCGATGCGTTCTTGGGTCGCCACCTTACTCTTGGCGAATTCCTCTTCATTACGCCCCGTAACCACAAAGCAAGAATAGGACAGTTCGAAACCTTCTCGTGTCTTACCTGCCTTAGTTAGCCCGGCTTCAATCGCCGGCANTGTGACGGAATCGATATAGGCTTGGGTACTGAAGGGGGGGATGATCATGCCGTCCGCTACCTCACCAGCAACCTCCGTCATTTTCGGCCCNACCGCCGCCAAAACCACCTTCGGCGCACCGAACTCGGTGTCATTTGGGGTAAAGGCTGGGGTCATCAAGGTNTGCTGGTAGTGCTCGCCGACNAATTGCAGGGGCTCACCGTCGTACCAGTTCGCCCAGATAGCGCGCATAGCCAAAATCAGCTCGCGCATCTGCGCCGCAGGTCCACCCCAAGGCATGCTGAAGCGCTTGGTAATATGCGGCTTAATCTGCGAGCCCAAACCCATGGTAAAACGACCCTTGGAGTAGGCGTTAAGGTCATGACCGATATTCGCCAGATTCATTGGGCTGCGCGCGAACGCAACGGCAATAGAACTGGCAATTTCTAACTTTTCGCTGTGCTCGGCGGCGAGCAGCAGCGGAAAGAATGGATCGTGGTTCATCTCTGCCGTGCGCACGCCATCGTAACCCTGCGCCTCAATGGCCTTCACTGCGTCTGGTATGGCATGCAAATCTAGGTTAATACCGGTATCTACTCTCATGATTGAATCCTCTAAATTCGTGAATACGTTAGGACGAGAGTTCGCGAATGATCGCGAGCCGCTTGTCTTTTGGAATGTTGGCGTAGGCGGCAGACGTACGATCCACGAGATCGCCATAGCGGGCCTTCATCTGGCTTGGGATGGTTTCTGGTTCACCGATGATGGCAAATTCTTTGAGGATATCCGGCGTAACAAGCTCGCCCATTTCATCCCAACGACCCTGTTTAGACATTCGATTAAGTTCATTCTGCATATCGCCTTCGCCAATGCTTTCGAGGACCGGCCGATACGCAGGCGTCGAGCCGTAAAAGGCGATTTGCTTACAGGTTGCTACCTCAGCCTCGCGCAGTTCCTCTTCGGTCTGGCCCGTCACTACAAATGCTGGATAACTGATCTCAAAATCGCCCCGAGACTTACCAGCTTTAGCGAACCCGCGCTCCAAGGCCGGCAGGGTCGTCTCGCGCAAATACTTCTCGGTGGTAAAGGCGTGGGCAATCACGCCGTCCGCTACCTCACCTGCTACCTCGGTCATCATTGGACCCACCGCAGCCAAGAATACTTTTGGCGCGCCATAGTCAGTATTCGTCGGAGTAAAGAACGGCGTCATTAGGGTGTGAGTATAGAACTCGCCAGTAAACTCCAGAGGCTTATCTTCATGCCAGCAATCCCAGATTGCTCGCATGGCCATAATGTATTCGCGCATACGCGCGGCTGGGTTGGACCATGGCATGGAAAACCGCTTGGTGACATGCGGTTTAATCTGCGAGCCGAGACCCAGCACAAAGCGGCCCTTGGAATAGGCGTTAAGGTCGTGGCCGATATTCGCCAGCGTCATGGGCGAGCGCGCAAAGGCGACCGCAATCGATGTCATCAACTGCACTTTTTCCGTTGTTTGCGCCGCCACCAACAGCGGAAAAAACGGATCGTGGGCCGTTTCAGCGGTCATCACACCGGTATAGCCCATCTCTTCCAGTTCGGCCGCCTGCGCGCCGACCGTGCTCAAATTCAATCCAACTCCACCATCTACTTTCATCCATTGTCTCCCAATGCTTCAAATTATCTTGGCGCTAGCACCAGCGAATATTGCTACTCGCCGCTGACTGCCTGAGGCGGCAGCTCCTCGCAAATGCCGTTCAGGGCAACACCACCATGCTCAAATTTCAACCCATTATCACAAAGATCTGCCAAATAATGCTGCACATTCACCCCGTCTTGTGAGAATGACAGTTCATAAAACAATGCGTTGGGGTGCTTGATCTGACGGATCTGCCGCTCGTTGAGCCGCAAAAAGTGTCCGAGAATGGCGCGCGAAACCACGCCATGGGTAACGATTGCTAGGCAATCCGGCTGCTGCCACTGCATCAGCAGTTGCCGAAAACGCGCCAACAAATCCGGTAGGTTTTCGCCGCCACCAGGCCGATAGTGATGGCCATCCGCTTGCATTAGATTCCATTCATCAGCGTGTTGTTCGCGCACTTGCGTCGGGGTTTTGCCTGACCAAGTACCACAGTCTCGCTCCAACAGTGCATCGCTGAAATGCTCGGGGGCTTGCACCGAGGAATGAATGAGGTCGGCAGTTGCCCGAGTGCGCCCCGCCGATGACACCCAGTAACAGTCTGGCGGCGGTAGTTGTGCTAGCAACCTGCCGTGCGCCAACGCCTGCTCACGGCCACGTTCGGTCAATGGCGAGTCCAGACGCCCCTGCATCTTGCCCGCCACGTTCCATTCGGTTTCACCGTGTCGAAACAGGTAAATTTTTCGGCTCATGCTTGCCTGATCCTATCGGTCAGCGTTTGCGTCATACTTAGGCAAATTGGAACGCGTTACCGGTAAACGCCGCGAAGGTACGCTCAACATCTTCTTTTTTACCCGCCAAGGGGGCGATGATGTGGGTATCCACCCCGCCATCCGCATCCGCTTTTATACGCGCTTGGATCTCGTCCTCGTTACCAATGATCGCAATTTCATCGATCATCTCATCAGACATGGCTGAAGCCGTTTTATTCCGATCTTTCTCTGCCCAGCCCTCGGCAATCGTTGCGGCTGCTTCGGTATAACCTGCCCAGGCAAGAAAGTTGTTATAGACAGGCGTGGCGTAATAAGGACCAAAGGCAGCGCGGAACAAATTGCGGCCATATTCTTTGTCGTCAGTGCATAGCACCATGGCGCGATTGACGATTTCAACGTCAGCTGGATCCTTACCTGCCGCCTTTGCTCCGATGGCCACATGCTCCATCATCTTCGGCAAAGCGGCCTTAGGCCATAGATTAAAGATCACCCCATCTCCTACCTCTGCGGCCATCTCAATCATCTTGGGGCGCAGTGCGGCGAGATATACCTGCGGCGCGTTCTCCATAGGCGCCTGACGATAACCACGGCTAAACACGGTTTCGCCATCATAGTCTGTCTTCTCACCGGCGAGCATGACCTTCACCAGCTCCGCGGTTTCACGCACCCGAGTCAGCGGCTTTTCCAGCGGAATGCCATTGAACTGACCCATAATGGTTTGGCTAGAGGAACCCAGCCCAAGAATGAATCGTTCAGGTAACAATTGACCTATAACGTTGGCTGACGCTGCAAGCACGGATGGCGAGCGGGTATAAACTGGCGTGACGGCCGTGCCAATTCGGATGCTCGTGGTGTGATGCGCAATGGCCGCCACCTGAGTGAGCGTATCTGGCGCGCCGGAGTCACTAAACCATGCATCGGGAATACCGTTGTCTTCTGCCCAGCGGATTCTGTCGATTGTGTCAGTAATACGTGGCCCCGCGGGTAGCGTGACGGCAATGCGTTTCTGCGGCATGAGTTCCCCTCCAACAAAATTAAGTGCAAAGCCTCGCACTTTGCCCTATATGAGATCAAGCCGTATCCTTGCGCCCTCGGTGGCACAAGATAGAGGCGGAGAGAGAAATGAGTGACGTTGAACTAACCCCAGTTCGGGATGCCCACAAATTCGATGAGCAAGCCCTCGAGCAATATCTGCAGACGCACGTGGAGGGCTTTCAAGGCCCGATGACAATCAAGCAGTTCGAAGGTGGGCAATCCAACCCCACGTTTCAGCTGATTACTGCGGGCCAGCGATATGTTCTGCGCAAGCAGCCCCCAGGCGAGTTACTGCCATCCGCTCACCAAGTCGACCGCGAGTATCGCGTAATGCATGGCCTTTGGAACACCGATGTCCCGGTGCCCAAAATGTACTGTCTTTGCGAAGACGCGGCGGTTATTGGTACCAAGTTCTACGTCATGGAAATGGTCGAAGGACGTCTGTTCACTGAGACGCGCCTACCCGGCTTGAGCAATGAAGACAGGCGCGCCATTTATCTGGACTTAGCCCGGGTCATGGCGAAATTGCACAATGTGGATCCGGCCGCGGTTGGGCTCGACACCTTCGGCCGACCGGGCAACTATTACGAGCGTCAAATTGGCCGCTGGAGTAAGCAGTACCTCGCTTCGCAAACCGACGATCTACCTGAAATGGACCAGCTGATGGAATGGCTGCCCAACAACATTCCAACCGAAGCTGGCTCAGTGATCGTGCATGGGGATTACCGCCTAGGAAACGTTTTGATTCACCCAACCGAGCCCAAGATCGTCGCGGTCCTGGACTGGGAGCTTTCTACCCTTGGCGACGGCCTAGCGGATTTGGGTTATCTGTGTCAGGACT
>PBTJ01000054.1 GCA_002726925.1 Gammaproteobacteria bacterium
AGGACAAGGCCATCACATCGGGCGGCGAGCAAACCAAGAAAGTAAACAAAAAGACAAAAAAACAGACGACGCCCAAAGCAATTAAGCGACGCAAGAGAAAGAGCGATGGATGAGGTGATCGGCATACAGGCCGTTCGCGCAGCGCTGCGCGATACGCCAAGCCTGGCGCGCAACCTGTACTTAATGAAAGGTCGCCGCGATGCGCGATTCAACGAACTTATCGGCATGGCTCGTGAGTCTGGTGTCCGCTATCAGACCGTAGAAGAGGCTTGGTTCAAACGGCGTGACATTGAGGGTGCTCACCAAGGCGTGCTGCTGGAATGTCACGCACGTCAGCTGGCCGATGAGCACACCCTGCAGCAGCGCTGGCCAGAGCTCGGGCCTACTCCCTTGGTATTGGTGCTTGATAACATCACCGACCCACGCAACTTCGGCGCCTGTCTGCGCACGGCCAACGCTGCAGGTGTTGATGTTGTAATTGTGCCAAAGCGCAACAGCGCGCCGCTCAGCGCTGTGGCGATGAAAACCGCTCAGGGCGGGGCAGAGGATCTGTTTATTGTGCAGGTCACGAACCTGGCGCGGACTCTGACATGGCTTAAAGAGCAAGGCGTCTGGCTCTTTGGGGCTGATGCCGATGGTGACGAGGTATGGCAGTCGCTGGACAGTGTTACCGCCACAGCTCTCGTCATGGGCAGCGAAGGTCGCGGATTGCGCCGCCTCACGCGTAGTCTTTGTGACAGGCTGGTGAGCATTCCCATGCTCGGCAAAGTTGAGAGCCTTAACGTCAGCGTAGCTTCTGGTATTTTGCTATATGAGGCCGTTCGTCAACGGCGTCAGTGATTCTTGCTCCCGCTTACGACAGCCGACCCACCTGAGATATTGCAGTTGCGTGAACACTCCGCCGCCCCTAGAATGCGCGTCCGCTGTACCCCAGTGGGGCGAACGAGAGTTTGCTTACATCCTTGCTCCACAGACGTCGAAGGCTGGGGGCTGTAACCATAAGGAAGCGCAATGCGACATTATGAAATCGTTTTTTTGGTGCACCCTGATCAAAGTGATCAAGTACCCGGCATGGTCGAACGCTATCAAGGCGTGATCGAGCGCGGCAATGGCGTTGTGCACCGCACCGAAGATTGGGGCCGCAGACAGTTGGCCTATCCCATCGCCAAAATCCACAAGGCTCACTACATCTTGATGAATGTAGAAGTCGGACAAGAAGTTATTGAAGAGCTGGAAAGCGCTTTCCGCTTCAACGACGCGGTGATCCGCAACCTGATTATCCGTCGCGATGCGCCGGAAACCGGCAACTCCAAGCTGTACGAAGAAGAACTGCGTGAGCAGGAAAAAGATCGTGAGCGTGATCGTCGCCGACAAGAAGAGTCTGCATCACGAGCCGCTGCTGCCGACGTGAAAGACGAAGCGCCTGCCGAAGAACAGGCGAGTGAGCCAGAAGCCACAGAGGAGGCCGAATCATGAGAGGTGGAAGAAGACCACAGGTTAATTTCAAAGATCTTGAGGTTGATTACAAAGATCTCGACTCCCTGCGCCAGTTTGTTGGCGAAACCGGAAAAATCGTACCAAGCCGTATAACAGGCGCGTCGGCACGGTTTCAGCGCAATCTAGCGAAGCAGGTCAAACGCGCTCGCTATCTGGCATTGATTCCGTATACCGACCAACACAAATAGCGGACTGAGGAAAAATCATGAACGTAATTTTGTTGGAGCGACTGAATAATCTGGGCGATCTTGGCGACGAAGTTTCGGTAAAGCCAGGTTTTGCGCGCAATTACTTGATCCCGCAGCAGAAAGCGGTGCAAGCCAACGCGGCGAACCGTGAAGTGTTCGAAGCACGCCGCGCCGAGCTTGAAAAGAACGCCAACGACAAGCTGGGCATCGCGCAAAGCCGCGCTGAGAAGCTGCAAGAACATATCGTCACCATCATGATGAAATCTGGCGAAGAGGGTCGCTTATACGGCTCTGTGGGCACGCAGAATATTGCCGATGCCTTGGTCGCTGATGGTCATGAAGTGGAGCGCAGCGAAGTGCGTATGCCCGAGGGCGCTATTCGTGCACTGGGTGAATACGACATCGCGCTGCAGCTGCATTCAGATGTCATGGTCGATATTAAGGTTGCAGTGGTTGAGGAATAACCCTCCAAGGCACTGCCATCGAGCAGAGAAAAAGCGGGTATAGCCCGCTTTTTTTTTGCCGATTTTTGCTCACGCGCTACGCCAGCCGCTGAGTATGACCGCCAAGGCCTGCAAACGTGGTTCAAGTCTTGCAAAATTCTCGGGATAGGAGGAATCTTCCAAGCCCTCAACGCAGCACCGCATCGCCAAGCAAAACGTCATGTCCGAATACTCACCAGACAGTAATCCGGTTACCGCTCTCAAGGTTCCCCCGCACTCCATCGAGGCAGAACAGTTGGTGCTCGGCGGGCTCATGCTGGATGACCAAGGGTGGTTCGATTTGGTGGAGATATTGACGGCGTCGGACTTCTACCGCACGCAGCACCAAATTATTTTTGAAGCCATGAACGATCTGGCGTCAGATGACAATCCGCTGGACGCGGTCACGGTGGCGGAACGCCTAACGTCCAAGGGCCTGCTCGACAAGGCCGGCGGCATCAGCTACTTAGCCGAGCTTGCAGAGTCTATGCTGGGTGCGAGCAATGTATTGGCCTACGGCAAAATCGTGCGCGAACGCTCGGTCATGCGCCAGTTGATTGGCGCAGCGAACCAAATTGCCGATTCCGCNTTCACGCCTGACGGTCGCGATTCCGATACGTTGCTNGAACTGGCAGAGCAAGCGGTCTTTCAGATTGCCGAGAACCGCCTGAAAGACAGCGGGCCGGAAAAAGTCGCTCCGCTGCTGACCAAGGCCGTTGAAAAAGTTGAATTTTTACGCCAGACCAAGGGTGCGCTCACCGGTCAAGCGTCGGGCTTTGCAGACCTTGATCGCATGACCACGGGTTGGCAAAAATCTGACCTCGTCATTGTGGCGGCGCGTCCCTCTATGGGTAAAACGGCCTTTGCCGTGAANATGGTCGAGCATGCAGTAATGACCGGCGGCTCGGTACTGGTGTTCAGCATGGAGATGCCGTCAGAGCAAATTGTCATGCGGATGCTGTCGAGCCTTGGGCGTATCGACCAGACCCGCATGCGTACCGGTGATCTGAAAGACGAAGACTGGACGCGCTTCGCCAGCGCGGTGAGTCAGCTCAAAGACCAAAAGCTCTATATAGATGACACTGCCGCGCTTACACCCGGTGAGGTGCGCTCCCGCGCCCGTCGCGTTGCGCGAGAATCGGGTGGCCTCGACATGATCATGGTCGATTACCTGCAGCTGATGCGTACCGCCAAGGACAGCGAGAACCGCGCTACCGAAATCTCAGAAATCTCCCGCTCGTTGAAGGCCTTAGCAAAAGAAATGAAGTGTCCGGTGATTGCGCTGTCCCAGTTGAACCGAGCGCTGGAATCTCGTCCGGACAAGCGCCCGATGAACAGCGATTTGCGCGAATCTGGTGCCATTGAGCAAGACGCTGACGTCATCTTGTTCATTTATCGCGATGAGGTATACAACGAAAATACNGAAGATCTTGGTATCGCCGAGATCATCATCGGTAAGCAGCGCAACGGACCCATTGGCAAAGCGCGGCTGAAGTTCACTGGTAATCTCACTAAGTTCGAAGACCTCGCTCACGAGATGTATAACGACTTTGTGCAATAAGTTGCAGTGGGGCTGAGCGTAATGGCCAAGGCAAAAACCAAGTCAGCCTATGTCTGTGATGACTGCGGCGCCGAGCACGGAAAGTGGCAAGGTCAATGCAATGCTTGCGGCGCTTGGAATACGCTTAGTCGCGTTAACATTACACCCATCGCTTCAGCTTCCGTGGGCTATGCCGGTGTCACAGCAGAGGCACGCAAACTTAGTGAGGTAGAGGCANTTGAGGCCCAGCGTATTGGCACAGGCTTTGCTGAGCTAGATCGAGTGCTGGGAGGCGGTTTCGTGCCTGGTTCGGTGGTGCTGATTGGCGGCGATCCCGGCGCGGGCAAGAGTACCTTGCTGCTACANGCCTCCACCGCNCTAGCCCAGCATCAGGGCGTCCTTTACGTCACCGGAGAGGAATCCTTGCAGCAGCTTGCCCTNCGCGCGCAGAGACTGCAGTTGCCGATGGACCACTTGAGTGTCGCNGCAGAGACTCGCGCGGAAGTCATTGCCCAGCTGGTTGAACGCCAGCGGCCCAAGGTAGTCATTCTTGATTCGATCCAGGTTATGCATTTGGAGGGGCTGGATTCCACTCCGGGCTCGGTCGCCCAAGTGCGTGAAACGGCATCCTTTTTTACGCGGCTCGCGAAACAACACGACATCGTTATTGTGCTGGTTGGGCATATCACCAAGGAAGGCGGCATCGCGGGTCCTAAGGTGCTCGAGCATATGATCGACTGCTTCATGATGCTCGACAGTCCCGCNGGCAGCCGCTACCGCACCTTGCGCGGGCACAAGAATCGTTTCGGCGCAGTCAACGAACTCGGCATTTTCGCCATGACCGATCTGGGCATGAAAGAGGTTGCCAACCCGTCAGCGATCTTCTTGCANCGCGGCGATGTGGATTCCCCCGGCAGTATCGCTACGGTGACTTGGGAAGGCACGCGGCCACTCTTGGTCGAGCTGCAGGCCTTGGTCGACGATGTGGCGGCGGGCCATCCCAAGCGGGTGGCCGTGGGNCTTGATCAGCAGCGCTTGGCGATGCATTTGGCNGTACTTCATCGGCACTGTGGTATCGCCCTTGGCGATCAAGATGTGTTTGCCAACGTGGNGGGTGGCGTGCGTATTACCGAGACCGGCGCGGACCTCGCGCTTCTTCTGGCCGTGTTGGGATCGTTTCGTGATCGGGTGCTACCCAGGGAACTGATCGTCTTTGGTGAGCTAGGTCTGACCGGAGAGCTGCGACCNGTGGCCAACGGCCAAGAGCGCCTGCGCGAGGCCGCCAAGCATGGGTTTAAGTATGCGATNGTGCCCTTTGCCAACCGACCCAAGGAGGCGGTCGGCAAAATGAAGGTGCATGGCGTGAAGACNCTGTCTGCAGCCCTCGAGGTGCTGCAGTCTCTTTAGCTCGAACCCANGCAGACCCTGAGCGCCGACAAATCTCTCGCTCGTTTTACCGGTGAATCGGCTTGTATTTCACGCGCGTTGGTTGGGCGTCCCCTAAGCGCTTTTTNCGATCCGCTTCGTACTCGGTGTAGTTGCCCTCAAAAAACGACACGTCGCTGTCACCGGTAAAGGCAATGATGTGGGTGGCAATCCGATCCAAGAACCAGCGATCGTGAGAGATCACCAGCGCCGTACCTGCATAGGATAGCAGCGCTTCTTCCAAGGCGCGCAGCGTTTCCACATCCAGATCGTTGGTCGGTTCGTCGAGNAGCAGNACATTGGCGCCACGCCGCAGCAGCTTGGCCAAGTGCACTCGGTTGCGCTCACCNCCGGACAGCGTGCCGACGAATTTTTGNTGGTCGGTACCCTTAAAGTTAAAGCGNCCGCAATACTGCCGGCTGGCAATTTCATGTTTGCCTACACGGATGATGTCTAGCCCATCGGAAATTTCTTCCCATACCGTTTTGTCGTTGGCCAAGGCGTCGCGGCTTTGATCGACGTAGGCGAGATCGACGGTGGTGCCCTTATCGATGTTGCCGGAATCTGGTTGTTCCTGCCCAGTGAGCATCTTGAAAAAGGTCGACTTACCGGCGCCGTTNCCGCCGATAATGCCGACAATGGCGCCACGCGGAATGATCGCGCTGAAATTGTCGATCAGCAGCCGATCAGCAAAGNCNTTGGAGAGATTGTTGATCTCAATNACCTTCTCGCCCAAACGCTCGCCGGTGGGAATAAAAAGCTCCGTNGTTTCGCGTCGGGCTTCACCTTCCTCCGCTACCAGCTCGTCAAAACGTGCCATGCGTGACTTGCTCTTGGCTTGCCGCGCCTTGGGGTTGGAGCGCACCCATTCCAGTTCAGACTTGATTGTGCGCTGGCGTGCTTCGTCTGTGGAAGCCTCTTGCTCAAGGCGTTTTTCCTTGGCCTCCAGCCAAGTGGAGTAGTTGCCCTCGTAGGGCAGCCCGCGGCCTCGGTCCAGCTCTAAGATCCAGCTGGCGACGTTGTCGAGGAAATAGCGATCGTGGGTGACCGCGACGACGGTGCCCGGGTACTCGTCCAGAAAGCGCTCCAACCAAGAAACGCTCTCGGCATCCAAGTGGTTGGTCGGCTCGTCAAGCAGCAACATGTCCGGTTTTGACAGCAGCAGGGAGCACAGGGCCACNCGGCGCCGTTCACCACCAGACAAGCTGTTTACGGGTGTTTCCCATGCTGGCAGCCTCAGNGCGTCTGCGGCGATATCNAGAGTGCGGTCAATTTCCCAGCCTTCTACCGCGTCAATCTGGGTCGCGAGATCNCCCTGTCGNTCGAGCAACTTGGTCATCTCGTCATCGTCCATGGGCTCAGCAAAACGATCAGAGATCTCGTTGTATTCGTTGAGAATACTCATCACCTCGGCAACCCCTAGCTCGACATTGCCGCGCACGTCGAGGTCGTCGTTCAAGGCCGGCTCCTGGGGCAGGTAGCCGACGCGAATGTCTTTTTGCGCCCGAGCNTCACCGTCAATCTCGCTATCTTGGCCCGCCATAATNCGTAGCAAGCTAGATTTGCCCGAACCGTTCAGGCCCAGCACGCCGATTTTCGCGCCGGGAAAAAACGACAAATTTATGTTCTGCAAAATGGTTCGTTGTGGCGGCACCACCTTGGTGACCCCTTGCATGGTGTACACGTACTGCGCCATGAGTACTCCTGAAAGCTAAAGCCGCGCAGTATACGGTGCCGCGCAACCTTTGTGTGAGAGCCTAGGCGATTTCGTGAAATTTTTGGCGCGGTGCAATGGCAGCGATATCAGTCATGAGCGGTGTTTTAGCAAAAGTCACAGTTCTTTCAGAGCGCGGCTATTGCTTCTTGGTTTATACTCTCTCGCCTACGGTCACGCCGAAAATCCGAACGAGAATACTTATGTTTTTGGGAAACGAAACCATTGCCGAATTCGATGCGGAGCTGGCAGAAGCCATCAACGCTGAAACCCGCCGGCAAGAAGAGCATATTGAGCTGATCGCCTCTGAGAATTATGCCAGCCCCCGCACTATGGAGGCTCAGGGCAGTGTGCTTACCAATAAGTACGCTGAAGGCTATCCCGGCAAGCGCTACTATGGTGGCTGCGAACATGTAGACAAAGCCGAAGTGCTTGCTATCGAGCGCGCGAAAACGTTGTTTGGCGCGGACTTCGCTAATGTGCAGCCGCATTCAGGCTCCCAAGCAAACGCGGCGGTGTATCTTGCCTTGTTAGAAGGGGGCGACACGGTTCTGGGCATGAGTCTTGCCGATGGTGGTCACCTAACCCACGGCGCGACGGTGAATTTTTCTGGCAAGCTCTACAACCCAGTGCAGTACGGTATCGATACCGTCACCGGTGAGGTTGATTACGACAACATCGCGAGCCTCGCCAAAGAGCACCAGCCGAAAATGATCGTCGCGGGTTTTTCTGCTTACTCGCGTCGCCTTGACTGGCAAAAATTTCGTGACATCGCCGATGCCGTTGGTGCCTACTTACTTGTCGACATGGCCCATGTCGCGGGCCTCGTCGCTGCGGGCGAATATCCCAACCCGGTGCCCTATGCCGATGTGGTGACCTCCACCACACACAAGACTCTGTGTGGCCCTCGGGGCGGCATTATTTTGGCGCGCTCGAATCCTGAGATAGAAAAAAAGCTGAACTCGGCGCTTTTCCCTGGCAGTCAGGGGGGACCACTGATGCATGTGATCGCTGCTAAGGCCGTGGCCTTTAAAGAGGCCATGACGCCAGAATTTAAGGACTATCAAGCGCAAACCCTCGCCAATGCTCGAGCCATTGCTAAAGGTTTGCTTGAGCGGGGCTATTCGATCGTCTCTGGCGGCACCGACAATCACCTGTTGTTGCTCGACCTTGTCGACAAAGACATCACCGGCAAGGCGGCGGACGCTGCACTTGGCGCAGCGAATATTACGGTGAACAAGAATGCCGTGCCTAACGACCCGCGCTCGCCCTTTGTGACTAGCGGCATCCGCATTGGCTCACCTGCAGTAACGCGACGCGGCTTTAAAGAAGCCGAATGTTTGCAGCTTGCTGGTTGGATTGCCGATATTCTGGATGACATTGAAAACGAGGCAACCAACAAAGCCGTGCAGGCCAAGGTAGTTGAACTTTGTCAGCGCTTCCCGGTGTATCCTAAAGGGGCTTAAACGAGCGCAGGACGGGTAAGGGCACCCGTCTTTTGGGAGCCAGATACATGCACTGTCCTTTTTGCAGCGACCTCGACACCAAGGTCATCGATTCTCGCTTGGTGGCCGAAGGCGATTCGGTCCGACGGCGTCGCGAGTGCCTGAGCTGCGGCGAACGTTTCACGACTTTTGAAACCGCAGAACTGGTTATGCCCCATCTGGTCAAACGCGACGGGCGTCGTGAACCCTTTGATGAGGAAAAACTGCGCTACGGTCTGTCAAAAGCCCTGGAAAAACGCCCGGTCAGCGTCGATGAGATTGAAACCGCCGTAACTCACATCAAACATAAACTGCGTTCTACGGGCGAACGCGAACTACCTGCCTTGCAGGTGGGCGAAGCGGTCATGGCCGAACTGCGAGCGTTGGATCCCGTTGCCTATGTGCGTTTCGCCTCGGTGTATCGCGATTTTCAAGACATCAGCGAGTTTGCCGCTGAGATCAACAAGCTGGCCAGCAGCCGCAAGTCTGCCGTTCCTGAGCGTTAGCGCCCGTACTGATGTCACTGCAATCTGATGTATTGTTTTTACAGGCCGCCTTAGAATTGGCGGCCATGGGGCGCAACAGCTGCGCACCGAATCCACCGGTGGGCTGCATTGTCGCCCGGCACGGCACAGTGATCGGCCGGGGCTTTCATCAACACGCGGGTCACGCGCATGCTGAAGTCAACGCGTTAGCGGACGCCGGCGGCGACGTCGCCGGCGCAACGGTCTATGTCACTTTAGAGCCCTGTGCCTTCGTAGGCCGCACACCAGCCTGCGCCCAAACCCTGATCGATGCCAAGGTCGGCCGCGTCGTGGTGGCCACCCAAGACCCGCATCCCCAAGTGGCGGGCAAGGGTTGCCAGATGTTGCGCGATGCCGGCATCGAGGTCGTCGAGTTTGATTTACCTGAAGCGCAGCAGATGATCGCAGGTTTCGTTTCTCGCATTACCCGGCAGCGCCCGCGAGTCGTGCTTAAATCTGCCAGCAGCCTAGACGGTGCCGTGGCGTTGGCGAGCGGCGAAAGTCAATGGATTACCGGCGCCGCTGCCCGCAAGGAAGTGCAGCAATTGCGCGCGCAAAGCGATGCGGTGATCACTGGTGCGGGTACGGTTGCTGCAGATGACCCCCAACTCAACGTGCGTGACCCAGGCCTGTTGGCAAAACCGCTCGAGCAGCCGCTGCGGGTGAGGTGCCGAGTACGGCGGGTTGGTGAGGACCACGTCATGCGGCGGCACGTTTCCGGAGCTCCATGTGGCGTAGCAGTCCTCGTTGGCATTGTACACATTCG
>PBTJ01000006.1 GCA_002726925.1 Gammaproteobacteria bacterium
AGATCTCAACATCTCAGGCTGCATGAACGCCTGCGGTCATCATCATGTCGGTCACATCGGAATTTTAGGCGTCGACAAAAAAGGCCAAGAATTTTATCAAATCTCCCTCGGCGGCCACGCGGGGCATTCGGGTGAAGGACCGCAACTGGGTCAGATCATCGGGCCATCCGTCCCGCGCGCAGGGGTCTGCGACGTCATCGAAAAGGTGCTGCTGATATTTTTGGACCTACGTTTTGAGGGCGAGACTTTCTTAAGCTGCTTCAATCGAATTGGCATACAACCTTTCAAGGACAGTATTTATGCCAAAGCTGCTTAAACACTTAGATGGGGAGTGGCGAATTTGTGAAGACACCCAAGCGACATATCTCTCGTTAGCAGATTGGCACCCAGGCGAGGCGCTAGAGGTGGGTGTTGACGCAGAACCTACGCCGACCTGGCTTGAGGCATTATCGATCGCTGTCAACTTTCCCGCCATGACCGATGGTCGAGGTTTGTCGTTAGCTGTCCTGCTGCGAAAACGTTTGGGCTATACAGGGGAACTTGTCGCTCGAGGAAACGTTCATGAGGACATTGTCCACTTTCTAGCGCGCTGCGGCTTTAACACCATTGAACTGGCTAACGAGTCGCGCCTAGACACGGCGCTTAAATGGGTGGATCCGCACACGGGCTACTACCAAGCCTCAGTTATCAGCAACGAATCTGCACTGAAACGCGCGAATTGATGCACAACAACGGCACTTTCGTGATTTAGCTGTTCATTGGACTTGATGTGCTCATTAAACGCAGCACCACCTCTGCTACGCTATCTCGATGAACGATACCGATATTCTTCAGTCCTTCTTCCTCATATTCGGTGGAGCCGCCGTTATCGCGACGACGGCTTTGTATCTACGCCAACCAATGCTCGTTGCCTATATTGCTTTGGGTGCTCTAGCCGGCCCTTTTGGGCTGGCCTTAGTAGATGACACAGCGCTACTTTCTGGCATCGCTGAAATCGGCATTATCTTTTTGCTGTTCCTCGTGGGTCTGGACCTACCCACACAAAAGCTGAAAAACATGCTCGGTGAATCATTGCTGACGGCCTTCGGCACGACCGCTGTGTTTTTTACCGCCGGTGCAGGGGTCATGTTCTTATTCGGTTATACGGTTATCGAAGCCGTGGTCGTCGGCATCGCGATGACGTTTTCGAGCACTATCCTCGGCATAAAACTCCTGCCAACCACCGTGCTACATCATCGACATATTGGTGAGATCGTCATCAGCCTGCTACTAGTACANGACTTACTAGCGATCATCGCACTGCTNTTTATCGGCTTCCTTGGGGGTACAGGGGATCAGGGGAACCTCGCGNTGCTCAGCCTAGCCGCAGGCCTACCCGCATTAATCATNGGCGCCTTACTCGTCGTTAGATTTGTATTATTGCCACTGCTCGANAAGTTCGACGAGTTCCACGAGTACATTTTTTTACTCGCTATCGGCTGGTGTCTAACGATTGCCCAATTGGCTCATAGCCTTGGACTGTCATACGANGTNGGCGGTTTTATTGCTGGAGTGAGCTTGGCAACCAGTCCAATTGCCCAATATATTGCCACCCACCTAAAACCCCTGCGGGATTTCTTCCTGGTGATGTTCTTNTTTACCGTTGGGGCATCCATAGATTTGAGCCTGCTACCAGGTGTCTGGGTACCGACCTTGGTGCTCGCCATGGCCGTACTGCTGATCAAGCCTGTGACGTTTATGCGGTTGTTGCACATGCAGGGCGAGAGTCTTCCCAACGCCAAGGAGGTCGGCTTTCGGCTTGGACANGCCTCCGAGTTCTCGCTGCTGGTCAGCTATGTCGCGATCCACGCCTCGCTGCTGTCGATGGAAAGCGCCGTTGTTTTGCAGGCAGCAACCGTGCTCACGCTGCTACTCAACAGCTACTTTGTTGTCTCGCGCTACCCAAACCCCATTGCCGCAGATCCAGCGCTGCGCAGGGACTGAAAGCTGCGCCATAAATGAGCGCCGCGAGTCTTAACCAATNAAGCGCACGGCTCGAACCTGCTCTTGCGCTACAGGTGCACTACACCGCGACCCACCATCTGGCCCGCAAGGATGCGGTCGATTGCATCAGATAGCGTTTCAAGCGTCAGCACTTCCTCNAGGGCCGTCAGNTCCATCAACCAGTCCGTGGCAAGTCGCTGCCAGATGTCGGTTTTTTGTGCGATTGGCAANTGAACCGAATCAATGCCGAGCAAATTCACATGCCNCAGGATAAATGGCAGCACAGAAGCGCCGAAGGTCGGCGCAGCAACGAGTCCGCAAGCGGCCAAGCTGCATCCATAACGTAGACTTTTCACGCCGTTGAATAGGATGTCGCCACCTACCGTGTCGACCACACCGCCCCAAGTTTCCGCCAACATTGGCTTATCGGCACCAGCTGATGCTTCCTCTCGGCTGATCACATTTGCCGCACCAAGGCTTTTCAACCAGTCCCTTTTCTCGGCCTTACCTGTCACTGCAGTTACGTCATAGCCCAACTGGGCCAGGAGTTTCACCGCGACTGAGCCCACACCCCCGGTTGCGCCGGTTACCAGCACTGGGCCAGATTCAGGCGTCATCCCCGCCTGCTCTAGTTTTTGTACACACTCGGCGGCGGTAAAACCCGCTGTGCCGATAATCATACTCGCGTGCAGCGTAAGCCCCCGAGGGCATTTCACAGCCCAATCTGCGGGAATGCGTATGCGTTGGGCAAACCCGCCGGAGGTTCCCATACCAAGATCAAATCCAATCGCGATGACTTCNTCACCAGCGGCAAAGTCTGGGTGATTGGATTCAAGAACGATACCGGCGGCATCGATGCCGGGAGAATGNGGGAAATTTCTCGTTACGCCCGGATTGCCAGTAGCAGACAAACCATCCTTGTAATTTAACGAAGAGAATTTAACGTCAATCAGCAGATCGCCCTGAGGCAGTTCACTTTCATCACGTTCGACGATGCTGCGCGTAAAACCCGNATCGTTTTTCTCTACCCGAAATGCCTTAAAACCCATATCCCCTCCTATTTTCTTACGAATTCCAGCATATGATTCACGCGGTCGAGCGCGCCGTTAGCCTTATCTAGTAGACGCTCTAGTGGCTTTTTCGTTTCAACCCAGGCAACACCGTATACATCATGCTCATCGCATCGACTCCCGATATAGTCGTCACTGGTCGCCAGTTCATCGATCAGATGCAGTTCGAGCGCNCTGGTGCCGTACCAAGCTTCTCCGGTCGCCACGGCGTCAAGGTCTAAATCAGGCCGATTATCGATAACGAACTCTTGGAATAAAGCGTGAACCTCTTCTAACTCTTGGCGAAATTTTTCCCTGCCCTCGTCGGTATTTTCCCCTAGCAGCGTCAGCGTTCGCTTGTACTTGCCCGCAGTTAAAACCTCGACATCGACATCATTCTTTTTCAGCANTCGGTGCACATTTGGTACTTGGGCCACCACGCCAATGCTGCCAATCACGGCAAAAGGGGCTGCAACGATTTTGTTCGCAACAGCCGCCATTAGGTAACCCCCACTCGCCGCAACTCGATCTACGACTGCAGTCAAGGGGATGCCAGCAGAGCGTACTCTCATCATTTGCGAGGCAGCGAGGCCATAGCTGTGCACCATGCCACCNGGGCTTTCGATACATACCATGACCTCGTCATTTCGNGTGGCCANGGTGAGCACTGCGGTAATTTCTATGCGCAAATGCTCGACAGCGGTTGCCGCAACGTCGCCGTCAAAGTGGATNACAAAAGTTTTCGACTCCTGGCCTTCTAGATTGGTGGTACNNGCTTGATTTGCCTCGGCTTTGCTTTCTTCGCTCGCAACCGCGCTNGTTTCACCAACCGCAGCGTCATCGGTTTCAGGCTGATTTTTCGACTGCTTTTTTNCGAGAAGTTTTCGCTGCGCCTTCTCCGCTTTCAGNTCTGACTTATGTTGTTTTTTCGCCTGATCAGCACTGAGCAGCGAGCGCTCCATGGTGAACCTGAGATCGCGTATNCGCTCGTTAAGCTTTTCGACGTGCAAGTACCCTTGAGAACTCGNTNNACCGCTTTTGCTCAGGGAGGCAAGGAATGAAACCACCACAATAAAACCAATCACGAGGGTGACGACCTGACCCAGAAACATCAGGTATTCGTATAAGAAAGTCATAAAGCTATTGCCCTATCGAAGAGGACGACACTTTAGCGACTGGGAGCGTTGGGCGTCTAGCATTGACAAATGCCGCAGCACGCCGAGGCGTCGAGCACTCGACAAATCCGTTGCGGCTTTGTTAGCTTCTGCCCCCCTCATACTGAAGACGACAACCGCAGTCATTGTAGAAGCACTCAGGGACATAAGGTGCGTGAATTTTTAGAAAATAGCTTTTCTGCAACCGCTGCAGGCGATCTCGCAACGGACATCGAAATGCGCTTTCCCGAGCACAGCCTGTTTTGCGATATCCGCAACAACCAGCTTAGCTTTCCAGATATCACTGCTGCAGACCTAGTACTGTACTTCCAGTCGCCAGAACAGGCTTGCGGATTGCTTTCAGGTACCCAAGATCCTATCGCCGCGTTTATGGAGAGCCGGTTGCGCGCTAACGGCCACCTAATCCGCGTCTTCCAGTTTTTTGCCGCATTTGCGCAGCCTCAAACACCCGAACAGTAGATCAGTCACCGGTTTGCAGAAATTCTTCGATTAACCAGCCTGAAATCGCCGTCTTGGGCGGTGTTTGCGGCATGTTGTCTTTGGTGAACCACTGTGCATCAGCAATTTCACCCGCCTGACAAACGATGTCGCCGCCAGCATATTCCGCATGAAAACCCAACATCAGCGAGTTGGGGAAAGGCCAGCTTTGCGATCCGAAGTACCGTAAATTTTGTACCTCTAGTCCAACCTCTTCAAAAACCTCTCGGTGGACGGTTTGTTCAATTGACTCTCCGGCTTCGACAAAACCTGCGAGGGTGCTGTACATATTGGTAGGCCAATTGGCATTTCGCGCCAGCAACATCTCCTCGCCCTTAGTGATCAGCACAATGATGCTAGGGCTTATCCGGGGATAGTTTATGTGCCCACAATTCTCGCAGCTCATCGCCCGATCTTGGGGATGCTGGACCATCGTCGAACCGCAGCGACCACAGAACTGATGCGTCTCGTACCAGTCCACAATCTGTTGGGCGCGGCCAGCCAGATAAAAAAGCGCCTGCGAAGTTCGGCCCAGCAGTGCGCGCAGCGGTACCGACGAATAACCCTCTGGCACAGATCCTTCGGCCTTCAGCGCAAAGCATGGGACGCTGCCATGATGCCCTAAGAACTGTTTACTCTGTGTATCGACATCGAACCACCGATAGTCTCCCGCAGTTATTGGGGTAGGAACACCCTGCTGGGTTTTGCAGATCAGTTCGCCCCCGAGGAAGACGAAGTACCACGCATCATCATTATCNGCACCGTCGGGCATAACGTGATTTGGAATGAATTCATCGGGNTCTTTCGGCCACATAGTCAACACCTTGCTGGTCATTGCCGCAGCGACGGTCTATCGCGGTTGCGTAATCGGCTAGAATAGCGNTCGNCGCAAAAATTCGCACGACTGGAATTTTCCGAATCGANCCAATTCACTTGCTCCTGTGAGCCTCACCAAGCTATCTTCTNCAATACNNAATTNTGGTTACCCCCCTCAAANACTNNGTCATGCCATGCGCAAGTGGCTTTGCTCAGCTAAGAGATCGGGGAAGCAACANATTNCTGAATGCAGTAATCAAGGACGTCCAATGCAAACAACAATGAATGCGTTCACCCAGAATTTTTTGGGTCATGCCCCGGATTGGTATAAGAAAACCGTCATCGGATTTTTGCTTTTTAATCCGGTGTTGTTACTCGTCGCTGGACCTTACATCACGGGGTGGGTGCTGGTATTNGAGTTTATCTTTACCCTCGCCATGGCTTTAAAGTGCTACCCGCTCCAACCAGGCGGCTTGTTGGCTTTAGAAGGCATTGTCATGGGGATGACCTCACCTGATACGGTGTATCATGAAGTGGTGGCAGCCTTTCCGGTGATCCTGCTGCTGGTATTCATGGTGGCCGGCATCTATTTCATGAAGGAATTGCTGCTGTTCACCTTTACCAAGGTGCTGCTGTCCATTCGTTCTAAAATGCTGATCTCGNTTCTCTTTTGCTTCATATCAGCGTTCTTGTCGGCGTTCCTGGACGCCCTTACTGTGACTGCTGTCGTGATCAGCGTCGCGGTCGGCTTTTATACCGTGTACAAAAACGTGGCCGACAGCCAAAGCGGTCCCGAGGACCCCGACTTCGAGAAATTTCGCGCATTTCTGCGCAACCTGTTGATGCACGCCGCAGTNGGCACCGCTTTAGGCGGCGTTTGCACCACGGTGGGCGAACCACAGAACTTATTGATCGCCAGCTACACCGAATGGAACTTTGTTGAGTTCTTCCTGCGCATGGCGCCAGTCACTATGCCCGTTCTGGTGGTGGGCCTTCTCACTTGCCTACTCCTAGAACAGACCAAAGTGTTCGGCTACGGAGCATTGTTGCCTGAGCGCGTGCGCGAAATTCTTGTGGAGTTTGATGCAGCAGAAGCCGCCAAGCGCACCGACCGCGATAATGCGCGACTTGTGATTCAGGCCATTTCTGCTGTCATCCTAATTCTGGCGCTGGGCTTTCACGTGGCTGAGGTTGGCTTAATCGGACTGACCATTATCGTTCTGCAAACGGCTTTCAACGGCGTAGTGCAAGAACACGATCTGGGCAAGGCTTTCGAAGAGGCCCTACCTTTTACGGCTCTGCTCGTGGTGTTTTTTGGCGTGGTAGGTGTGATTCACGACCAACATCTGTTCTCACCTGTGATTGCGTATGTACTGTCGCTGCCTGANGACGCACAGCCGGGCATGTTCTANATTGCTAACGGACTGCTATCGGCNATCAGTGACAATGTCTTTGTTGCGACGGTTTACATTGGCGAAGTCAAGCAAGCCTTTACCGATGGAGTAATTTCGCGAGCACAGTTTGATGCTCTTGCCGTGGCAATTAACACCGGCACAAACATCCCCAGCGTGGCAACACCCAATGGCCAAGCAGCCTTTTTGTTCTTGCTCACCTCTTCTATCGCGCCGCTGATTAACCTTAGCTACATGCGCATGGTGACGATGGCGCTGCCCTATACGATTACTATGGGCATCACCGGCTACTTCGCCGTTGTCTATTTTATCTGAGCTAAACGGCTATCGAGAGCTACCCGCTTCGCGGGTNGCCCAGATCTGCCACCAGCAGGCTGACCGTCTTTAGCGCNTAAACTTGTTTGACGTCCATCATTGGCGCCATAGCGTCTTGCCGTNACTACGTTGGTCGAGCAGGTCTAACATCTCNTGATGCGCCGCAACNTCTTCCGGCCGCGCTCGAATCACCTGCAGTTGAGTCGCATTAATCTGCGCCGTTGTCTCCGCCAATTCTCGCGCCTGTTGCGTGTCTTGATCTGCTGCAGCAGCAAACATTTGCGCCTGCCCACCGGTCATCAGCAAGAACACATCCGCAAGAATTTCCGCATCCAGCAACGCGCCATGCAGGTCACGCTGGGAGTTGTCCACCATGTAACGACGGCAAAGCGCGTCTAGGTTGTTCTTTTGACCGGGGTGTTTGCGACGCGCCAGCGACAGGGAATCCGTGATCTCGCAGNAGTCTTCAACCCGCCTAATTTTCGCGTCGCCGCCTTCNGGCATTCGAGCTATNTCTGCGTTCAAAAAACCCACATCAAAGGGCGCGTTGTGAATGACGAGTTCGCTATCTGCAAGGAANGCATCCAACTCGGGCCAGATGTCAGCAAAGCGCGGTTTATCCGCCAAAAAAGCTTCGGTAATGCCGTGAACCTCTTTNGCGCCATCGTCGATATNGCGGTCGGGATTGATGTATTTATGGAATGTTCTGCCAGTCAGTCGACGATTGATCATTTCAACCGCGCCAATCTCAATGATGCGGTGTCCGCTTACAACCTCGAGCCCAGTGGTCTCGGTATCTAATACGACCTGTCGCATTACCCGCCCTGCATTGCGTCGATGGCAGCATTGGCGGCTTCATCCACGATTTCGTTTTCTCGATGACCGCTATGTCCTTTGACCCAATGCCATTCTACTTGGTGATTTGCCACTGCCGCATCCAAGCGCTGCCACAGGCCNTGNTTTTTAACGGGCTTGCGCTGAGAGGTTTTCCAGCCATTACGCTTCCAGCCGTGAATCCACTGCGTGATGCCCTGCCGAACATATTGCGAATCGGTAGTGAGGCTGACAACGCTTTGAGGTGCTAGCACCTCCAATCCTTGGATAGCAGCCATCAACTCCATCTGATTGTTTGTGGTGCTTTGTTCTGCGCCCGCATAAATCTGTTCTTGTTCATCGGCACGCACCAAGGCGGCCCAACCACCAGGGCCGGGATTGCCTCGACATGCTCCGTCGGTAAACACTTCTACTGTCACAGTCGCGCCTCTTTAACCATGCGTTGTTGATTTGCTGTACTCAGGTGTCGTGCGCGCAGAAGGTATCAAGGCGGGAATGTTTTTCTCGCCTATAACGCGCATCGGTCTGCCGATCATTGTCCTGCCNTCACTTTCTTTCACCGCCGACAGCACCACAATGCCGCCAATCGGCAAGCGCCTCAGCAGCGGCCGCAATGGACGGTAAAGCTGCGCTAAACCGCGGAGCAGGAATGACATCTGACCCATCCCGCGCGGTACTTTTCGTGAAACCGATCGCAACAGGCGCTGGTATGAAGGTTTCATGGTGGGCAGAGTTAGGGAGCGAAAACGCGGTGCCTCATCGGTACTCAAACCCAGCAGCATCAGCCAATCGCTCAAGCGCAATGGACTTATCCACCGTAGTTTTCGCCACTTTTGTCTCCGCAGACTTTGCTCATCTGCATTTTTTTCCTGCTGCAAGCGACTTCTACGCCAGCACCACAACATCCTTATGCCTGTAATACTCAATGGGTTTATTGCACAAATCACAAGCCGACCACCGGGTTTGAGAACACGTTCTACCTCTCGAATACTGGCGCGAGGGTCACGGCTATGTTCTAAGGAATGATGCAGCACGACCCCATCGAAAGATCCGGTCGAAAAAGGCAAGCTATCACACTGCGTATGTACTTGAGCCAGATCGTCCATCGAGTCACCCGCAATGCTAACCCCGGACCGGGTCGCCCAGATCCGCTGCCGCACCATGCAGTGCTTCAGGGTCGCTGGCATGGATTGGTTCTCCCCTACCCAGAGTACCGCATCGCCGTGTAGACGCCGAAGAAATGGCTGCAATAACACTTGCTCCTCTGCCTCGAGTCGCTGACCGAAGCTGCTGGCCCAGAGGGCGTCAGCGTAGGTCGATTTCATCACTGGCCGGTCCATTCATTTACTGAGCTCTGGCTGTACCTGTTAAGATGCGCGTCGCATCGGGTTTCGACTAGGCTAACCAACATCAAGTTTCCACGCTATATCTTTGGTATACGTCACCGCGCAATTAATCTCGTTGCAGGCGCCCTGACGCTTCTCACAGGCTGCATATCCCCCTTCCCTGTGGAGCCTATGCAGTCAATGAGTGACCAGCCGCCACCGCAGACTATTACAAACGGTTTTACTGCAGCGTGCCCAGGGGTGAGCGACGAGCTACCTTATGACGCCACAGATGACCTCAGCGATCGCGAGAAATCAGAGCCACATCTGGCGAATACAGACACAGCTCAGCCCCCTCAAGCCAATGACAGCGACCTCTGGCTGGCAATCAGATCCGAGATGCAGTTGGATCATCGTGTAGCCGAAGAACGCGTCCAGCAAGAAATACGCTGGTTACAGGCCCATCCTGAGTATTGGGCACGCTTAGGGCCGAGAATGCAGCGCTACCTGCCCTATCTGTTTGCCCAAGCACGGAAACGCGGTTTGCCTTCAGAGCTGGCTTTGCTGCCTGTGGTGGAAAGTGCGCTCGATCCGTATGCGTTTTCGCCCTATGGTGCCAGCGGACTTTGGCAATTTATGCGTCCCACGGCGAAGCAGTATGGCCTGCACATGACTGACTCCTATGATGGGCGCAGAGATGTGATCGCTGCTACTCATGCTGCCCTGAACTTTTTGCAGGATCTGCATACGCGTTTTGACGACTGGCAGCTTGCACTGGCCGCCTATAACGCTGGCGGTGGCACAGTCTCCAAGGCATTGCGTAAAAGCCAACATCGAGATTTCTTTCGCTTGCGCCTGCCGCGCGAAACTCGAGCTTATGTACCCAGGCTTTTGGCAATATCAGCCATTGTCGCCAATCCAGCGGACTATGGCATTGCACTTCCAGTTGTCCGCAACGTAGATCCGCTGCGCGTTTTAGACCTCGCCAGCGCCTATGACGTAGCCGTCGTTGCCAAAACGTTAGACATTGCGGCATCGGAGGTTTACCAGTTTAACCCCGGACTGAAACGATCTCAGTGGTCGGCAGACATACCCCTACGTCTCACCCTGCCTGAGTCATATCCAGCTACGGTGGAGGATGCGTCCGTTCTTCTCGCTTCGGTACCCGAGGCGCAGCGCGTCGCGTGGCGAGCCATCGTTGTAGAAGCTGGCGACACCGTCAGTGAACTGGCGGCAGCCAACGGCTTGTCCAGCCAGCAACTGAAATCCTTCAACAAACTGAATAGTGACGTGCTGCAGATTGGCCAATCACTGCGCGTTCCGAGCACAAGTTCGTTCAGCCTGCCACATGTCTTTGGTACGAAGTCGTATACAGTGCGCCCGGGGGATTCGCTCTGGAGCATTGCGAGGCAAAGTGATACATCCATCGATAGGATCGCTCGACTGAACCGCATCGGCAGACGAGATCTGCTGCGCGTTGGCCAAACAATGCGTCTGCCGCTACCTCCAGCATTCGCCGCCCAGCTAAGCGATGCACCCAGCAAAATCCGCAAAATTCAGTACAAAGTGCGCAAAGGCGACTCACTCAGCCGCATCGCTAAGAAATTTCGCATTCGCGTGGACGATATTACCCAATGGAACGAAATTTCGCCGCAACGCTACCTACAGCCAGGCCAAGCGCTCACGCTCTTTGTTGACGTAGTGGGCGGTTAAGCTCGCTCGAAAAAGATCAGTTATCAGCTCGCGAAACGCCAACAGACTCTTGAGCTGCCGTGAAAAAAGCGGCGAACTCCAGTTGTTGGTCTCTGGCGATGACCTCTTGAGCGAGCTGATCCAACAAGACTTCAGAGGTAGCATCCACGTCGCCGACGACGACCCGGGTTACCACCACCAGCGCGCTGCCGTTAGGTCCGGTTACTGAGCCTACGCTCTTGCCACCAGATGCTGGTCGAGGCAACGCAAAGGCCTCACTTAGAACACCTTGCGGGATACTGGCTGAACCTTGGGAGGTGCCGCCAGCACGAGTGGTAAGCTCGGCACGTTGCCAGCGTTTTCCCAGCCCACTTGCTACAGCCGACACGGAGTCGCCTGCTTGCAGCTGTGACAAAGCATCCATTTTGTCGGCTTCGATTTGACTCAAAGCGCTTTCCAATTGAAGTTCTTCACGAATACTGTCCCTAACCTCTTCCAAGCTGCGTTGCACAGAGGCGTTGTATTGAGCGACGCGAGCAACTATTGCCGTACCATCACTCACCACAAACACCGGAGAATTCTCACCATCGAGACCTTCTGGAGAAAACAAACTGTCGATGACTTCTACGTTTTCCGCGTATTTCCAGGCGTTGACTTCGCCTTGATTGCCCTGGGTGACGCCCTTGGCCGTTTGCACGGTAGCGCTGATTGCCTCTGCCGTTGCGGTTAACTCATAGCGTTCTTCGAATGCCCTCTGCTCGAGATCGTCCATCGCTAGATCAAATGCGTTAGCCGCAGCCTCGCTGCGCAGGCGCGCAAGAATCACATCGCGTTCTTCATCGAACGAAGGGATATTTACGGTGCCGATCTCTTTTAGCTGAATCAGGTGATAACCGAATTCGCTGCGCACCGGCGCAGACACATCGCCCGGTGTCGCGAGTGCCCAGAGGCCGTCTTCAAATGCAGTATCAAACGACCCCTTGGTCATCATGCCTAGGTCACCGCCAGACGCCGCTGACCCCGGATCCTGCGACAACTCGGCGGCCAATACAGCAAAATCCTCGCCATTTGATAGGCGCTCTGCAACAGTCTGGATTTGCTGTAAAGCAGAAGCTTCATCCGTCGTATCGTCGACCAGTATCAAAATATGGGCGGAGGCGCGCTGGGAACTCTCCACTAAGGTACTAACGTCCGCATCGTATATCTCTTGTAATGCTTCTTCGCTATCGTCAACGTCAACGCTGGTTTGTAAGCCCGCTAATGTGATCTCAACCCACTCAACATCGACCGTAGGTTCGGTAACGTAGACGGAAAGATCTTCTTCGTAACGGGTGGCTATCGCCTCCGTCGTCACTGCAACGCCCTTCACGTACTCGTCTACGTCAAGATTAAGGTAGGCTATGTCGCGACGTTGATCCAGCAACGCCGTTGCTTGGGCAATTTCCCAATCTTGCGCAAAACCGCTGGCAACGACACCCTGTCGCAAAAGCTCAGAGCCTAGGCCTTGCCGGACTTCATCGATGAATTGGAGCGGGGTAAATCCGAGCATTTGCACCTGCTGACGATAGAGCGCCTCGTTAAACTCTCCAGCCACTTGATAAGCGGGACTGTCGACGAGTTGACGATTCACTTCGCTGTCAGCAAGTGTCAAACCGAGCATATCTGTCGCCTGATAGAGCACTTGGCGATTGATAAGCTGTTCTAGCGCAAAACTCTGCAGTTGTAGACGATCAATGTCCGCCGGATCAAATTCGGGACCCATCTGCGTAATGATTCGCCGACGTTCACGCTCTGTTTCGATCGCCAAAACATTTTCTGTCACCTCATAGTCACCAACGTTTGCGACGCTAGGGACGGCGCCCAAAAAAATATTCGTTGCACCAAACCCGAAAAGTGTCAGGACCAAAATAATGGCGACAACCAAAACCTTAAAACCCGTAGACTGGGTTTGATCTCTTAGTTGCTGCAGCATCTTCTCTACCCTTTCTTAGAACTCGGTAATCATAAAGGGCCCACAAAGAGCCCAAAAAAAAGGGCGCACTTTAGCGCCCTTGTGCCGGCAAGCTGAGTCGCCGGAATCTCAAACGGTATTAGTTCAAGGCATCTTTTAGAGCTTTGCCGGCCTTAAACGCAGGAACCTTGGCAGCCGCAATTTGGATTGCCTCGCCAGTCTTTGGGTTGCGGCCCGCACGAGCTGCACGCTCGCGCACGAGGAACGTGCCGAAGCCTACAAGCGCGACGGATTCGCCATCGCTCAACGACTTCGTAATTGCCTCTAAGGTCGATTCTACCGCTCTTGCCGCAGCTGCCTTAGGGATGTCTGCCGATTCGGCGACGTGGTCTATCAATTCACTTTTATTCAATTTAAAGCCCCTCGCTGTTCGCGCAAAACATCCACGTCTTAAGCCTTATGAAATTGGGGCTACTAATACGATCCGTTTTTAACGCTATTTTAAAAAAACCCTTTCGGGATCTGCATCATATAACAACCAATATGCGCTGTGGCAACTCATTCTCACTCTTTCATCTAGCTTATCGCTAGCGCAATCTCGGCCTTCAGTGCGTACTGATACTCGGTGCGCTATCTTCGTCTACAGTAATCTCAGGATTGGCTGTTTCTTCGTCTTCGGCAACGCGGGGCACTGGCATTCTGTCCAGCGCGACCTGCAACACTTCATCCATCCACTTCGCACAGTGAATCTGTAAATCCGCCTTGACGTTGTCGGGAATTTCCACGAGATCTTTTTCATTCTCATGTGGGATGATGACCTGCTTGACGCCGCCGCGGTGCGCAGCCAGCAACTTTTCCTTCAAACCCCCAATGGGTAATACTTGTCCGCGCAGCGTGATTTCACCGGTCATTGCGACATCTGCCCTTACGGGTATACCAGTGATAACCGACACCATGGCAGCACACATCCCGATGCCGGCACTTGGGCCATCCTTGGGCGTCGCCCCTTCTGGCACATGGATATGTAGATCTGTCTTCTCATGGAAATCTTCAGGTAGCCCGAGCACGGCTGCACGGCTACGTACGAAGGTAAGCGCTGCTTGGATCGATTCCTGCATTACATCGCCAAGCGATCCAGTTTTCGTTTGCCGACCCTTGCCGGGCACCGATACGGCTTCAATATTGAGAAGCTCACCACCCACCTGCGTCCACGCCAGACCGGTAACGATACCGACTTGATCCTTCTCCTCAGCGCGTCCGTAGCTAAATTTTCTTACCCCGCTGTAGTGGGATAGCTGATCTGGACCAACAGTCATCTGCGCAAATTTTTGCCCAGCTTTGCGTCCCTTCGACTTGCCCTTCTTTTTCAGGTCAGCATTTAACGACTGCTCTTTGACCACTTTACGAGCAACTTTGGCGATCTCGCGCTCTAGACCGCGGACGCCCGCCTCCTTTGTGTAGTAACGAATCAAGTCGATCAGTGCTTCCTCTGTAATCGAGAGCTCTTCGGCTTTCAGTCCATTATTCTTTATCTGTTTGGGTACCAAAAAGCGCTGAGCAATGTTCAGCTTTTCGTCTTCGGTATAGCCCGGAAGCCTGATCACCTCCATCCGGTCAAGCAGCGGCCCGGGAATGTCCATCGAGTTCGAGGTACAAACAAACAACACGTTGGATAAGTCGTAATCGACCTCTAAGTAGTGGTCATTAAAGGTGTCGTTTTGCTCGGGATCCAGTACCTCGAGCAATGCGCTAGCAGGGTCACCGCGCATATCCATGCCCATCTTGTCGATTTCATCGAGCAAAAACAGCGGGTTTACAACCCCTGCTTTCGACATCTTCTGGATTACTTTCCCAGGCAGCGAGCCAATGTAGGTACGGCGATGCCCCCGGATCTCAGCCTCATCTCGTACGCCGCCGAGCGCCATCCTAACGAACTTTCGATTCGTCGCCTTCGCGATACTTTCGCCCAAACTAGTCTTACCCACGCCAGGAGGGCCCACCAAACAAAGCACCGGGCTTTTCGATTTAGCTACCCTGTTTTGCACCGCCAAATACTCGATGATGCGTTCTTTGACTTCGGTAAGGCCATAGTGATCAGCATCTAGAATTTCTTGCGCAGCCGCCAGATCCTTGCGTATGCGGCTGCGTTTGATCCATGGGATATTCAGCATCCAATCAACAAAACTGCGAACAACGGTGGCCTCCGCTGACATTGGCGCCATGTTCTTAAGCTTGTTTAGCTCGCTTTGCGCCTTCTCCTTAGCTTCAGCAGGCATACCGGCGTCATCTATCTTAGTCTGTAGTGCATCCATCTCTGAACTAGAGTCATCGCCCATCTCTTTCTGTATGGCTTTCATCTGCTCGTTGAGATAATAGTCTCGCTGGCTTTGCTCCATCTGCTTTTTCACACGACCGCGCACTTGTTTCTCTACCTGCTGTAATGCCAAGCCCGCATCCATAAGCCCAAGCAAGCGCTCCATACGCTGCTTTACTTCTACCGTCTCAAGCACAAGCTGTCGGTCTTGCATTTCAAGGGACATTTGCGCGGCCATGGTATCCATGAGCCGCGATGGGTCATCGAGACCAGAAAGTGACGCCAGAACCTCCTGAGGAATCTTCTTGTTACCCTGCGCATACTGCTCAAAGTGCGATAGTAAAGAGCGCACGATGGCGTCTGCTTCGCGGGCCTCGATTTCCAGCTCCGAATAGACGTCGACTTCTGCGCGAATGTAATCTTGGGAGAGATCAACTTCTTTGACCGCGGCCCGGCTGCCCCCTTCCACCAACACTTTAACGGTGCCGTCGGGTAGTTTGAGCAGCTGCAAGATCGTTGCAACGGTACCCATTTCATACAGATCGTTAGCACCGAGATCGGTCTTCTCTGAATCTTTTTTTGCTACTAGGAAGATCTGTTTGTCGTCGGCCATTGCCGAGTCCAAGGCGACGATGGAACTTTTGGTGCCGACGAATAGTGGGTGAACACCGTGGGGGAAAACTACCATGTCGCGCAATGGCAGGACGGGCAAAAGTTCTCGCTTGATTTCAGACATACATAGCGCTCATACAATGGAATTCTTGGGGCACACTATAGCGGCAAGCGCGCTCCGGGCATCAGGCTGTCTGAGTCGCGTAGAGGTATCCGTCACTTAAAACGGGCAGTTGGCTCTCGCTAAGAACTGCCTTCCTTAGGCGCGACTTGATCGATGTTTTCGTAAATCAACATGGGTGAACTTTCGCCGTTGATCACGCTCTCATCTATCACCACTTTGCTGACGGACTCCGACCCTGGTAGGTCATACATGGTGTCTAAAAGTACGGATTCAAGGATCGAACGCAGCCCTCGCGCGCCAGTTTTGCGCTCGGTTGCCTTGGCCGCTACTGCCTGCAGAGCGTCATCTCGAAAATCAACTTCAACACCTTCCATCTCAAAGAGCTTTGAATACTGACGCGTCAGTGAATTTTTCGGCTCGGTCAGTATGCGCACCAGCGCATCGTTATCCAACTCCCCCAGGGTTGCTAGCACTGGCAGTCGGCCAACGAATTCTGGGATCAGGCCATATCGCACTAAATCTTCCGGCTCCAAAGTCTGAAGCGTTTCGCCAATCGTGCTCTTATCGGACTCACCCTTGACTTGTGCACCGAAGCCCATGCCAGACTTGTCGGAGCGATCACTGATCACCTTGTCGAGACCGGCAAAGGCGCCACCGCAGATGAATAGAATCTTCGACGTATCGACCTGTAAGAACTCTTGCTGAGGGTGCTTACGCCCACCCTGTGGCGGTACCGACGCAATTGTACCTTCGATCAGTTTCAGCAGTGCTTGCTGCACGCCCTCGCCAGAGACGTCTCGCGTGATTGAGGGGTTGTCTGACTTGCGCGATATTTTGTCGATCTCATCAATGTATACAATGCCTACCTGCGCGCGCTCAACGTCGTAGTCGCACTTCTGGAGGAGTTTTTGAATGATGTTCTCGACGTCCTCACCCACGTAGCCGGCTTCAGTCAAAGTGGTCGCGTCAGCGATGGTGAAGGGAACGTCGAGCAGTCGTGCCAGCGTTTCCGCCAACAGCGTTTTGCCACACCCTGTCGGACCGATGAGCAAAATATTGGATTTTGACAGCTCTACATCGTCTTTTTTGGCGCTGTAGTTCAGTCTCTTGTAATGATTGTATACCGCCACGGCGAGCACTTTTTTCGCCTGATCTTGTCCTATAACGTACTCATCGAGTATTTCTTTGATCTCAGTGGGTACAGGGAGTTTCGCTGATTCACCACTTTGCGCAGCCTCGGAAACTTCCTCACGAATGATGTCATTGCATAATTCGACACACTCATCGCAGATAAAGACCGAGGGTCCCGCGATCAGCTTTCTGACTTCGTGCTGACTTTTGCCACAGAAAGAGCAGTACAGCAGCTTTCCTGAATCGTCGCCTTTGCCACCTTCTTCTGACATAACTTCCTCTTGACTATGCGATTCACTCGAACCGCCAATAAGTGACGGACTTTACCTACAATTACATTGCTTCGAGACGGTATTTTTTGCAACCCCGAATGGGTCACCCCTGGTCGTTGTTTGCTCTTAGATTTTCTTTAGCCCAGCTTTTCAGTCGGGCTTTTCGGCAGCGTCCCCGCGGTTAGATTTCACTCTTAGTCGTGCGGCTTGTCTGCACAGAATCGACTAACCCATATTCCTGCGCTTCTTCGGGGCTCATCCAGAAATCTCGATCTGTATCGTTTGCCACGCGCTCGATTTCTTGACCCGTATGTTCTGCAATAATTTTGTTGAGCCGCTCGCGCGCAAGCAGGATCTCTTGCGCTTGAATTTCAATATCTGCGGCCACGCCGCGCGACCCACCTGCTGGCTGATGCAACATCATACGTGAGTTAGGCAAT
>PBTJ01000055.1 GCA_002726925.1 Gammaproteobacteria bacterium
CGGCAACGGTATAGGCAACCTCCAAACACTCCGCCTGACTCGCGGCCCCGGACACCGTCACCGTGACGAATTTGGTCGCCCCCTCACCATCGCGCACAACCGCTTGGGCAAGGTTGCGTGCGACGGACGCTACAGCACGCTTTAAATCTGCGAACCTTGTATCAGCCGCGCTGATAATGGGAGTCATGGTAGATACGCCTGTCGCGGCAAGCATAAAACAGTCGTTAGTCGACGTGTCGCCATCGACCGTGATTCGATTAAAGCTAGCGTTAGCAACCTCGGTCACCAGCTGCGCCAATGTCTGTTGTGAGACTGCCGCATTGCAAGCGATGTACCCAAGCATGGTTGCCATATTAGGTTTGATCATGCCCGAGCCCTTGGCAACTCCGGTTACGGTGATGACTTCGCCATCTAAGAGGACTTGCTCGCTGACGGCTTTCGCCACGGTATCGGTCGTCATGATCGCTGCCGCGAACCCTAACCAATTGTCGGCTTCAAGAGAGCTAACCAGACTAGGAATTGCTACCACGAGTTTGTCCATGGCCAACCGCTCGCCGATGACGCCGGTGGAAAAAGGCTGGAGTGAATTAGGCTCGAGCTTAAGCGCGGCAGCGGCTTGATCGCATAGATGAACGGCATCTTGGCGACCAGGCTCCCCGGTTGCTGCGTTTGCGTTGCCACTATTGATCAACCAAGCCCGCGCTGTTTGCTCTCGATCTTTCGCAACAAAGACCGGCGGGGCAGCAAACGCTGATTGGGTATAAACACCCGCGACAACGACTGTCGGGTCAAATACAGCCAAGGCCAAATCGTCTTTGTCGCCCTTTACGCCGGAACTTGTCGCCGCAAGGCGTACGCCGGGAACGGTTAGTAGATTGCTTGGTCGCGAAAGATTAACAGCCATGGTCAGTGGGTTGCCGCTGGACTCAAAGCCGTCCGCAGCATTGTTTGTACTTCTTGCCTGAACCACAGGGGCACGGCTCATTGCGGCCGACTTTGCGCTCCTCACGCACAAAGGTTTCTGCCTTTACGGCCTCACGCTGCTCTCCTGACGCCGCGTTTTGTTCTTGGCTGTGCTGAAAATTCATCTTGCGCGCGGCCTCGGCGCGACGCAGGCGTTCTTGGGACTCGATTTCTTCAGGATTCTCGATTTGCATGCGCGAGAGCATGCGAATCACATCGAATTTGATGTTTTGCAGAAGGTCTTGAAACAGCTCGAAGGATTCGCGCTTGAATTCTTGTTTGGGCTGTTTCTGAGCGTAGGCACGCAGGTGTATACCCTGTCGCAGCTGGTCCATCGATGCCAAGTGCTCTTTCCAACGCTGATCAAGTATCTGCAGCATGATCTGCTTTTCGACCAGTCGCATACTGATGCCAGATTCTTGCCAGCGCGATTCTTTCTCGCCATATTCGGCTTCGATCTGTTCAAGTACCTTGGCCGCAAGGCCCTCTTCATCCAGATTTTCGTCTTCTTCCAACCATTGGCTGAGGGCTTGGGTGCTGCCAAATTCGCTCTGCAGCGCGAGCTCAAGACCACCAATATCCCACTGCTCAATGAGACTCTGCGGCGGAATGTGCTGGGCGACCAAGTCGTAAACTACCTCTTCTCGCAATCCTTCAACGGTTTCGATGATATCACCGGAATCCATGAGCTCTCGGCGCTGCTGGTAGATCACCTGCCGCTGGTCGTTGGAGACATCGTCGTATTCCAGCAGGTTTTTGCGAATATCGAAGTTGTGTCCTTCTACCTTGCGTTGGGCATTTTCAATAGAGCGATTGATCATCTTATGTTCAATCGCCTCGCCGCTATCGGCGTTCAGCTTATGCATCATGTTGCGGACGGATTCCGAAACGAATATGCGCATGAGGTTATCGTCAAGAGAGAGATAAAAACGGCTGGAGCCCGGATCCCCCTGACGGCCCGAGCGGCCACGCAACTGGTTATCTATACGACGTGACTCATGCCTTTCCGTGCCGACGATATGCAATCCACCGGCGGCAATTACCGCCTCATGCCTGCCCTGCCAGTCGGATTTGACCCGGGCAATTTCGTCGTCGTTGGCGCTGGCCATTTTGCCTAGTTCCGCATCCAAACTGCCGCCTAGTACGATATCGGTCCCCCGACCCGCCATGTTGGTCGCGATGGTCACGGTGCCGGGCCGGCCCGCATCGGCAACCACATCAGCTTCCCGCTCGTGCTGCTTCGCGTTAAGCACATTGTGCTTGATGCCGCGCCCTTTGAGTTCTGCGGACAACAGTTCCGAGCTCTCGATAGAGGCCGTGCCGACGAGCACTGGCTGACCGCGCTCAATACAGTCCGCGACATCCTCGACAATGGCATCGTATTTTTCCGCCAAGGTGAGATACATCAGATCGTTGCGGTCATCACGAACCATCGGCCGATGAGTGGGGACAACCACGACTTCTAGGCCATAAATCTGCTTAAACTCAAAGGCCTCGGTGTCAGCGGTACCAGTCATGCCAGAGAGCTTTTGATAAAGCCGGAAATAGTTTTGGAATGTCGTCGAGGCCAGCGTTTGGCTTTCGTTTTGTATGGTCAGGCCTTCCTTGGCCTCGACCGCCTGATGAATGCCATCCGACCAGCGACGCCCGGGCATGGCTCGGCCCGTGTGCTCGTCGACAATGACCACCTCGCCTTGCGTAATCATGTAATGATCATCACGCGTGTAGAGGTTATGAGCCTTCAAGGCTGCGTGAACGTGATGGAGCAAATTCAGATTCGCTGATGAATACAGGCTGTCGCCGGGGCGCAACAAGTTGAGCTTGATCAGTGTGTCTTCGACTTTCTGATGACCGAGTTCGGTAAGCTCTACCTGACGGTTTTTCTCATCGACCATGTAGTCGCCGGTGGGCTCCACGTCCGGCTCACCAAATACTCGTGGGGTATCGTCAAAAGGCTGTTCTTCTAACGTGGGCGGAATCTGATTAATGGTTTTATAAAGAGTGGTATTTTCTTCAGAGGCNCCAGAAATGATCAGCGGCGTNCGCGCCTCGTCGATCAAAATCGAGTCGACCTCGTCGATNATGGCGAAGGCCAAGTCCCCTTGCAGCCGGTCTTCAGCGGTGAATGCCATNTTCGACCGNAAGTAATCGAAACCGAACTCGTTATTGGTGCCGTATATGACTTCGGCTTGGTACGCTTCTTTTTTCTCCGTGGCGGGCTGGCCCGATTGAATAATGCCGACTCGCAATCCTAGCGCTTCGTATATCGAGGCCATCCATTCAGCATCGCGCTTAGCCAAATAATCGTTGACCGTGACCACGTGGACACTTTTGCCCGGCAGCGCGTTTAAGTAGGCGGGTAGCGTAGCCATCAGCGTTTTACCCTCGCCAGTCCGCATCTCTGCAATGCACCCTTCGTGCAGCGTGATACCACCNATTAACTGCACGTCGAAATGCCGCATGTTCTTTGTTCGTTTGGCCGCCTCACGCACTGCGGCAAAGGCTTCCGGTAACAAGGCATCGAGGGTTTCACCTGAATCGAGGCGTTCACGCAAAGATCCGGTATGAGCGACCAGATCCGTTTGATCCGTGAACTGTCCCTCCAGTTCATTGATACGCTGCACCAAGCGGCCCATGCGCTTCAATTCACGAGAATTTTTCGTGCCGAACAGGCGGGCGAGAAAGTTAGCCATAATTCAGGGTAATCAAAAAAAAGGCATTGTAACGGCAGCTAGGCGAGATCTATACAGAGCGGGGCAGGAATTTCGCTTTGGGATTCGGCTGCNCCCGCGGCGTGTAGACTGGTCTGCGAATTTCTACGAAGCAGCTTGGCTATTGCGCAACTGCGCTCACGTATCGGGCAGGATTGACTGGGCGACCTTCCTTAAGGATTTCGAAATGCACGTGAGGCCCTGTCGAGCGACCACTGTTGCCCATGAGGGCGATAACATCGCCACGCTTCACGCTTTGCCCAGCGTGCACTAAGACCTCTTCATGATGACCATATCGCGTTCGCATATCCTTGCCGTGGCTGATTTCGACCATTTGCCCATAGCCATCTCGATAGCCTGCAAAGACCACTACTCCATTCGCCACAGCGATGACCTCCGAGCCTTTCGCTCCAGCGAAGTCCATACCCTCATGCCAAGCTTTCTTGCCCGAAATGGGATCGACGCGCTCGCCAAACGGCGATGACATCCAGCCCTTAACAATAGGCGCCCCTGCAGGTCTTGCGCCTTTGTCCTTGTAGACGCCTAGCAACACCCGATCGAGGATGCTGAGTTCCGTCTCACGTTGTTTCAGACGCTGGGACAGCGATGCTAGCTGAGTATCTAAATTCTCGACGCCAAGCACTTCTGCCTCGTTATTCTGCGGGCCACCCTGTGATACCGGTGCGTTAAAATCGAATTCATCCGTCGGCAGGCCAGAGGTTTCGTGCATATAGGAGGCCAATGCCTCCATGCGCCATAGTCGCGCCTGCATTTCAGCGATCTGTCGACCCACCGCTTGTCTGCGCGCAACAGACTGTGCCCGCAGTTTCTCNACCACGTCGTCTTGCTCGTTTAGTTTGCTGCGCCAAGTTTCAATAACCGCAGCATCAACAAAGTCNGACGACTTGAGCACAAAGCCGGTGGACACCAGTCCTACGCAGNCCAATACGGCGACGCAACCAAANACCTTCAATCGCAGAGAGGTCAATGCGAACTGCGAAGGCTCGCCGCTTTTGTTGATCAGAATTAGTTGCATGTACTTCAAGGTTTGGACGGAAGNTCAACAAAATAGCAAAATGACGCCAATGTGCAAATTTTGCGGAACAACAACAGATCTGGTATGTCACGGCCAACAAGTAATTTCGTCGTCAGCGCAGGAAGACTATCAGTACACCAATGACCACAAATGACTTACAGGACCTCTTACGCGAGCAGGGCGGCCACTCCGCCCTGCAAAAACTTATCCGTCACGCGGCGAATCAGCGCGCGTGGACAGATCAAGTAAGAGCCGCTATCGGCGACAAGCTAAAGAGCCAAGTGGAAGTGAGCGATATCCGCGGCACCAAGTTGGTCATCAACTGTCGCAGCGCAGGCGTTGCGACAAAGCTGCGCTTTGCACAGCAAGATCTGCTGGAAAAATTGCAGCCGCTGTCAGCGTTCAACCACGTGGACGAGATCGTTTTTAAGGTGCTGGGCTAAACCCATCATCGGTTTTTCCTCTCACACCGATGCCCTATCGCTNGGATCTAGGCCGCAGGGATCGTCGCGTTTCGGGCGTAGGCCTGCGGCACCTGACATGACTGATCGAAAGAGATGATCTCAAATGCATCGGTATCTGCCAGCAATGCTTGGACCAGTTTGTTATTCAGGCTATGGCCCGACTTATGCCCATGGAAGTGCCCAATAATGCTATGGCCCAACAAATACAGGTCGCCAATGGCATCAAGGATCTTGTGCTTGACGAATTCGTCGTGGGCACGAAGTCCATGCTCATTGAGTATTTTTGAGTCANCGACCACCACAGAGTTATCAAGGCTCCCCCCTTGCGCTAGGTTGAGTTCCTGCAGTTTTTCAAAGTCCGCAAGAAACCCAAAAGTTCGTGCCCGACTNACCTCTTTGACGAAACNCATCGCAGAAAACTCGACACAGGCAGTGCGCTCATGGGCGGCAAACACAGGATGGTCGTACTCAAGGGTGTAGCTGAGCTTGAAACCTTCATGAGGTGCCAGCGACGCCGTGGCATCACCCTCGCTTACCTCCATCGGTTTTAATATGCGCAGGAACTGCTTTTTCGCTGGTTGGTTAACAATACCGGCGGACTGCAGCAGAAATACAAAGGGAGCGGCACTGCCATCCATGATGGGCAGTTCTCCGCCATCAACTTCGATNATGACATTGTCGACCCCTAATCCGGACAANGCTGACATCATGTGTTCGATCGTCGACAGTTGATAGCCCTGAGCGGACAGGGACGTCGCCATCTGNGTATCACCAACACTGCCCGCGCATGCTTTGAAGGCAATACAGCCTGGCAAATCGGTGCGCTTAAAAACCACACCCNCGTCAATCTCTGCTGGGTGCAAGGTCATGTTGACTTTGCTTCCGGTATGCANGGCAACACCGGACGCACGAATNCTGTTTTTAAGCGTCTGCTGAGTATTGGCCGGANACATGGCNACTACCTCAATATCCTGCGTCTGCAGTTGGTTCGAATCAATCCGCTTGCCTACGCAAAAAAGCCGGCACGTCTAAGTAGTCGAGATCCTTGCTCTGTATGTCCACGTTTTCCACGCTGTTGGGATAGCGCACGGGGTTGCGNGCATGGGGCGGCGTATCAAAGTCATCGTAGTTGCCGTGAAGNGCCGCTGTTTCGATAGCCTGATCGTTATCGATGACAATGCTCGGCTTGCTCGCTTGATCCAGACCTGTGGCAACGATAGTCACCATCATGTCATCACCCAAGCTTTCATCAATCACAGTTCCCACAACGACAGTCGCATTTTCTGAAGCGAACTCTTCGACCATGTCACCCACTTCCATGAACTCGCCCATCGTGAGGTCAGCGCCAGCAACGTTGACAAGAATGCCTCGAGCGCCGTTAATGTCGATATCGTCTAACAGCGGCGAGCGAATTGCAGCCTCTGCCGCATCCCTTGCTCGGTTCGAGCCGTTGGCTCTACCCGTCCCCATCATGGCGGACCCCATCTCTGACATGACCGTGCGTACGTCGGCGAAATCGACGTTGATCATTCCAGGCAAAATGATGAGATCTGCAATGCCTTTAACCGCGCCAAGCAATACATTGTTGGCAGCTGCGAAGGCTTCTTTCATCGACGTACCGTCACCCAGCACATCATGCAGTTTTTGGTTCGGTATGGTGATCAGTGAATCGACGTGCTCGACCAACTCAGCCAAGCCTTTATCCGCAACTTTAGAACGGCGCTCGAATTTGAATGGCTTGGTCACCACTGCAACCGTGAGGATGCCCANNTCCTTCGCCACCTCAGCGACCACGGGTGCTGCNCCAGTACCGGTGCCGCCACCCATNCCTGCGGTAATAAACACCATGTCCGCACCGCTGAGTAACTCAGCAAGGCGCTCGCGGTCTTCGATTGCTGCGGCACGACCTGTATCGGGATTCGCTCCCGCACCAAGGCCCTTNGTGATACTGCTACCGATTTGCAGAGTACGCTCCGCACCCAAGCCGTCTAGGGCTTGTGCATCCGTGTTGACCGCAATGAAGTCGACTCCTTTGACGTCATTGCTGACCATGTGTTGCACGGCATTGCCGCCACCCCCGCCGACACCAATGACTTTGATCACTGCGTTTTGCGGTGCGCTATCAACTATCTCAAACATCGCCTGCTCCTGCTGGTGCTAGAAGTTGTCGCGAAACCAGTTCCTAATNCTGTCAAGCGTGCTGCTCTTTTGGCCGCTTTGCTTTTCAGCGCGTTCCTGTTCGCGTTCTAGCCCGTACTGCAACAAGCCAACGCCGGTTGCGTACACGGGATTCCTTACGATGTCCTTCAAACCCGCCACGAGACGTGGCGCCCCCAAACTGACCGGCATGTGGAATATCTCTTCCGCAAGCTCGATCAAACCTTCCATCTTAGCCCCACCACCCGTTAATACGATGCCGGAAGCTNTGATGTTCTCAAAGCCGCTACGTCGCAGCTCTGCTTGAATCAATCTAAATAATTCGTCGTAACGTGGTTCTACCACTTCTGCCAACGTTTGGCGCGACATTTCTTTTTCTGGTTTGTCGCCGACACCCGGTACTTTAATCACTTCGTCAGGTTTAGCCAACTGTGTTAATGCACAGGCGTAACGTATTTTTATGTCCTCAGCATTCTGTGTCGGCGTGCGCAATGCCATGGCGATATCGTTGGTTACCTGATCACCCGCTATGGGAATCACCGCGGTATGCCGAATCGCGCCTTCCGTAAATACTGCGATGTCGGTAGTGCCTCCACCAATGTCGACCAGACAGACCCCAAGGTTCAGTTCATCATCACTGAGCACCGAGTAGCTCGACGCGAGTTGCTCGAGGATCACATCGTTTACCGCCAAACCACAGCGCTCTACGCACTTTTCAATGTTTTGCACCGCNTTTACCGCNCAGGTCACCATATGCACTTTCGCTTCCAAGCGAACGCCTGACATACCCAGCGGCTCTTTCACACCCTCTTGGGTGTCGATGATGTACTCCTGCGGCAACACATGGAGAATTTTCTGATCCGCAGGTATCGCCATGGCTTTAGCCGCATCAATTACTCGCTCAATGTCTAGCGCGTACACTTCGCGATCTCGGATTGCAACGATGCCATGCGAATTCAAGCTACGAATGTGGCTTCCAGCAATACCAACGTAGACCGAATCTATTTCGCAGCCAGACATCAATTCTGCTTCCTCGACTGCGCGCTGGATCGATTGCACCGTTGAATCAATATTGACCACCACGCCTTTCTTCAAACCGCGGGACTGGTGAGTACCAATGCCAATGATTTCAAGATCACCTTGCGGGTTTACATTCGCAACAATCGCGGCGATTTTGTTCGTGCCGATGTCCAGCGCGACGATTCTTTGCATGTGTTTTTCCGAAGCCATATCTATGATCCGTTAGGTTTAGATAGAGGCGATGAAGCCCCAGTTATTGCCCCTGCAAGCTGCCCCTCATTGATTGCCTCAGGCTTAAATCGTACTGCAATACCGCTGGTATAGCGCGCATCGGCGTAGTGAACCGCCTGCCCCTGATAGCGCAGCGCATTGCCATAGGCACGCAAAAATCGTTGCATGCGCGCGTTGACATCGCGCGCNCCGAGAAACACCTGCATGCCGTCAGCAAAGCCAACANGCCACTCACCCTGGGTAGATTCACTTAGCGTTACAATCTGCAGGTTCANGCGCGAGGCGAAGAGCTGCAGCAGGCGATAGACCTCCATAGTCTGCTGCGGTGTACTTATGTTCGCGCTGAGCATCGGCAGATCATGNTGCGCATCGGGCAACTCCATGGGCTCACCATTTGCTGCTAGATAGCCTTGCGCGCCCCANCGCGCGACGGGCACTACCTTATGCAGTCGCACTTCTAAACGATCAGGCCAGTGCCTACGCACGGTTACCCGGCGCGTCCAGCCCATGGTGATGAGCTGGTTTTCAATCGCCNCTAAGTCNGTCGATAAAATCCCCCTAAGGATCACACTGGACAGCGCTGATTCCACCCACTCGCGTTCTGCCTCGGTCGGTTCTCCTGAGACAACGATGGTATCCACCGGTCGATCCAAGATATGCCAGATACCCGCGACAGCAGCGACCGTGCAGGTAATGCCCAATGTTGCAACGAGCCGCCTAACCCACATGACCTGTTAGCGTGTTCGATATGGTGTTCACATTACCCGCCCCCTGCACCAGCAGAACGTCTCGGGCCTTGACGAAGTTTGGNAACAACTGCAACGCCTCCGCCGTATCTTTGGCGTAAACGGGATTCACTTGGCCTCTCTGACGAATCGCCTGAGCCAGTGCCTTACTGTCTGCACTATCGATTCTCTCCTCCCCCGCAGCGTAGACGTCGAGCAGTACTAGGGCATCTACCGCTGACAGAACGCGCACAAAATCGTCGAATAGATCCTTGGTTCGACTATAACGATGTGGCTGATAGATCATCGCTAGCCTGCGGTCGGGCCAAACTTCTCTCGCCGTTTTAATGACCGCCTCCACCTCCGTTGGATGATGTCCATAATCATCAACCAGCGCGACTGACGCCGAGGCAATGTCCACAGACTCTGTGACTTGAAATCTTCGCCCGACACCTTCAAAAGCANTGAGACCATCAACAATGGCCGCATCCTCGATACCTTCCTCTGTTGCCACCGCAATCGCCGCCAGAGCATTCATCACGTTGTGGTGCCCTGGCAGCTTGATNCTCACCGCCAGCGGCACACCCAGATCCCCACGCTCTGCGGTGAAGCTCCATGTCTGACCATTTGTGGTCAGATTGCTGGCTCGAAACTGCGCGTGATCGCCGTATCCATAGGTAATCACCGACCGAGAAAAGGAGGCACTGAGCGCCAGCGCCTCGGGGTCATCGGCGCAAACGAAGACGCTGCCGTAGAAAGGCAAGCGATTGGTGAATTCAATATAGGCGGCCTTTAACTTCGCAAAATCGTGGTCGTAGGTTGCCATATGATCTTGATCGACATTGGTGATGACTGCGGTCATTGGCTGCAGGTGCAAAAAAGATGCATCACTCTCATCAGCCTCAGCGATTAAGTAACGCCCCCCACCCAGTTCGGCATTTGTGGCTGCACTGTTCAACAGCCCCCCAATGACGAAGGTGGGAGACAGTTCCGCGCAACGAAAAATTTCCGTAATCAAACTNGTCGTGGTGGTTTTGCCGTGGGTACCGGCTACGGCGATACCGTGTCGATAACGCATCAACTCGCCCAGCATTTGCGCGCGGGGCACCACCGGCAAACGCAGATTTCGCGCTGCCACCAATTCCGGGTTGGTGGGATCAATGGCCGACGAGACCACTAGTACGTCAGCTCCCTGCACCCATTTAGCGTCGTGCCCCAAGAAAACTTGCGCGCCCTTGTCACGCAAGCGCTCGGTATTAATCGATTCGTGCAAATCTGAACCTGTGACCGCATATCCTTGGTTGATGAGCACCTCGGCGATACCGCTCATGCCAGCACCACCGATCCCGACAAAGTGGATGGTGCGAATGCGACCCATTTCTGGNATTTGATAAAAACTCGCGTCTGCCATTAGGGCTCCTTTGACCAACTACAACGCAGCACTACAGCAAACAGTGCGCAAGACACCATCAGACTGTTACCACCATAGCTAATGAAGGGCAGCGTCAGCCCCTTGGTGGGGAGTACGCCCACGTTCACGCCAACATTGACCAAAAACTGATAGGCGAATATGAAGCCAACGAAATAGCAGCAATAGCTGGCAAATCGGTCACCGAGCATCAATCGATGCTTGGCCACCGCGAGGATGACGAAAACAAAAAAGCTGTAGAGCACGATACAGGCAATGGCCCCGATGCTACCTAACTCTTCGGCGACCACCGCAAAGATGAAATCGTTGTGAGCCTCCGGCAGGTAGGACAGTTTTTGTATGCCCTCNCCAAGCCCCAGACCAAAAACCTCGCCGCGACCAAAAGCGATCAATGCTTGGACCAACTGATACCCAGTATCAAAGGGAACAGCCCAGGGATCGGTAAAAGCAGTCATCCGGCGCATGCGAAATGGTTCAAGCCAAACCATAAGTGCAAAAAGCGTAATGCCGCCGACGACCATCAACAACACGAAGCGCAATTTGGCGCCCGCCATAAAGAGTACTGACAAGGTTGCGGCCAGCACTACCGCCGCCGATCCAAGATCCGGTTCAGCAACCACAAGGGCGCAAATCCCAAACACCATGGCCAAAGGAATAAATATGCGCGCCGGCGCGCGCTCGAGCTCGTCGTGATATCGCGACAAATATCCGGCGAGGTAAATCATTAATCCAAACTTCGCGACCTCGACCGCCTGCAGGTTAAACCCGGGCAGGCGTATCCATCGAGTTGCGCCGTTGACCTCATGGCCGACCCCGGGAATCAACACCAATACCACAAGGACCAATGAGCCGAACCAACCCAAACGATAGTACTTTTTCCAGAATGAGAGAGGGGTGGCGGCGACAATCGCCAACAAGAAAATTGAGATACATAAGTTAATAAACCGTCTGGTTACGTAGTCACCAGCCATGGCCACCGACGACGACCCCACCATGATCGTGCCAAAGATAAGTAACACCAACCAAGGCAAAAGCAACAGCGCACTGTGGCGCGGCATTTGTAGGGTCGATGTATTCATGAACTCACCGCGACATGCACCGCTTTCGCATGCTGCGACACTAGCTCTTTGAAGTGGTCCCCCCTCGCTGCAAAATTTGCATACATGTCTAAGCTTGCGCAGGCCGGCGATAGCAGCACCGTATCCCCGGCTTTGGCATGCTCGAAGGCTGTGCTGACAGCCTCTTCCATTGTTGCTACCTGCCGCCACAGCACACCACTGGCGCTAGCAGCCTCATTCAATGCTGCCGCATCCTGGCCAAGCGTGACCAACAGTTGTGCACGATCCCGCATTACTTCACCCAGTGGCGCCAAGTCGGCATGCTTGCTATCGCCACCGGCAATCAGAATTAGAGTTCCGTCCCGGGCAAACCCCTCCAAGGCGGCCAGTGTGGCACCGACATTGGTGGCCTTAGAGTCATTAATGCAGCGGATACCTGTTGGACCTGATAGGGATTCGAAACGATGCGGCAAACCCTGAAAACCCACCAGCAGTTGCGCGGCATGGCGCGGCTCGATCCAGGGCTCAACCAGTGCTAACGCCCAGAGGCAGTTCTCTACATTGTGCCGACCTGCAAGAGGCAGGTCTGAAGTCGCAATCAGGGGTGTGTCATCGCAAAATAACCATAGCGCCTCCTCGTGGTAGGCAACTCCCCAACGATTTACACCGGGCGCGGACACATCGACTGTGACGTCGACGTCACAGTCGGTGCTAAGACAGCCAACGCAATAATCTGCGTTCACATAAATACGCTCCTTGGCGCGGCGGTAGCTTTCAAAATCGCCATGCCAATCGCGATGATCGTCAGTGATGTTCAACACGCCAGCACTAGCTAGTGCTAGATGAGCACTGTGCGCAAGTTGAAAGCTGGACAACTCCAGCACATAAATATCTGCAGGCGTATCTAACAATTGCAGCGCTGGCACGCCCAGATTACCGCCCACCACACACTCAAGCTCGCTGGCCTGCAGCAGGTGACCGACCAAGGATACGACAGTGCTTTTGCCGTTTGTGCCGGTAACACCAATAACCGGCATGCCGACCTTGGCCATAAAAAGGTCAATATCAGAATAAATAGGGATGTGTGCATCCTTTGCCTGCTGCACCAAAGGATGATGCAGGGGCAGTCCAGGACTTACGATGACCTGTTGAGCGGCTGCAAGCAGCTCCGTTGGCCACTTTTGCACGCGCCAGTGCACTTCGACATCGCCCAGGCCTTCAGGCGAATTTGGCCTGGGTCGAGTGTCTAGCACCTGTGGATCGATACCTTGCGCACGCAGATGCTGCACAACGGACTTACCCGTAACACCATAGCCCAGTACTACTGTGCCGGTTGCCTTTCTCATCGCAGCTTTAATGTCGACAGACCAATGGTGACCAAGACGAGAGTGATGATCCAAAAGCGTACAATTACTCGCGGTTCTGGCCAGCCTTTGAGTTCAAAATGATGGTGTATGGGCGCCATTCTAAAAACGCGCCGACCCGTCAGGCGAAAAGAAATGACCTGAATGATGACGCTGGCAGTTTCGAGCACGAAAAGCCCGCCCATAATCAAAAGCACAATCTCGTGGCGAACGATGATGGCGAGCAATCCAAGCGCCGCTCCCAAGGCAAGCGCGCCGACGTCGCCCATAAAAATCTGCGCGGGGTAGGCGTTAAACCATAGAAAACCGAGCCCAGCACCGATAAGCGCGCCGCAGAAAACGGAGAGCTCGCCCGCTTGGGCAACATAGGGAATTTGCAGGTAGGCTGAGAACTCAATATTACCTGTGACGTAGGCGATGAGACCGAGCGCAGCACCGACCATCACTGCGGGCAAGATGGCCAAGCCATCCAGCCCGTCGGTGAGATTCACGGCGTTACTCATGCCGACAATCATTAGGTAACCCAACAGGACAAAACCTGCACCTAAGGGAATGGCGACATCTTTGAAAAACGGCACGTAAAGCGCGGTCTGGGCTGGCACATCGGCGGTGTTGTACAAATACAACACCGCGGCAAGGGCAAAAACAGACTGCCAAAAGTACTTCCAGCGCGCCGCTAAGCCGTCGGAATTTTTGCGCGAAATCTTAAGGTAATCGTCAATCCAGCCGATCAGGCCAAAAGCCAGGGTTACCGCCAACACCAGCCAAATATAGCGATTCGTCAGATCGCCCCACAAAAGCGTGGTCACCATGACAATAATCAAGATAAGCGCACCGCCCATGGTTGGCGTACCGGCCTTACTAAAATGCGATGCAGGTCCGTCATCGCGCACCTGCTGACCAATTTGCGACCGCGTTAACCAGCTAATCATGGGCGGCCCGATTNGCAGAGAAACTGCNAGGGCAGTNACTACGCTGACCATGGTGCGNAAGGTCAAATATTGAAATACGCCNAACCCGCTGACGTACTCGGACAGGTATTGGGTTAACCAAAGCAGCACTAGGCGTTCTCCTTCATGATTTTTTGCGCCACTTGCGCATCGNTAAACGGGTACTTGATGCCGTCGATCTCTTGCNTGCTCTCATGGCCCTTGCCAGCGATAACGATGACNTCGTCTGGCCCTGCTGACTGTATCGCTAGCGCAATAGCGGATGCGCGGTCTTGTTCTANGTGAACGGCACGTTGTTGCTGNGNTGTGAGACCGTNCAACATATCTTGCAAAATCGCTTCGGGGCTTTCGTCTCTGGGGTTGTCACTGGTGAACCAAGCTCGATTCGCTCGAGCAGCAACCACTTTCGCCATTTCAGCACGCTTGCCTTTGTCGCGATTACCGCCACAACCAACAATACATATCAGTCGACCCTGCACTTGATCACATAAAGCAGCGAGAACCTTGTCCAGAGCATCCGGAGTATGGGCGTAATCCACAATCACTTTTGGCATACCATGNTGCTTGCCCAGCACTTGCATACGGCCGGGTACGGGATGCAGTCGAGTCAGCGCATCTTCCAGATCAGCGATGGCATATCCGCTGCCCAAAAGAACTGCAATTGCGGCAGCCGCATTAGCCACCGCGAACTCNCCCGCAAGGGGCAGCATGCTTTCTAGGCGGCCCCACGGGGTTTCAAACGACACCTGNGTGCCCTCGCGTGCTGTCATCGCCCGCCAAGCAATGTCACCGCCATCACCATAGCTTAGGATCTGCTCCGCCCGCGCGCAGGTCATGAGTTTACGGCCCAGCTCATCGTCGCTGTTGATAACAGCGAGCTGCAGCGGCCAGTTCGTAAACAGCTTGGTCTTGGCTGCCGCGTACTTTTGCATGGAACCGTGATAGTCCAAATGATCCCGCGTAAGGTTCGAGAAAACAGCGATATCCATATGAATCTCCTGCGCCCGGTCCTGATCGAGAGCATGGGAACTTACCTCTATGGCGATCTGCTCCATGCCCTCATGAGCCATTGCCGCAAACTGTCTTTGTAGCAGAACAGGGGGCGCAGTCGTCATGCCACTGTCGACCAATGCCCCCGGAGCGCCCCAACCTAGCGTGCCGCTATAGCCAGTGGGGACATTCAACCGGTTGCCCAAGTCCGCCAAATGATAGGCAATAGATGTCTTTCCATTGGTTCCGGTTATACCGATACAGGTCATCTGCTGCGACGGATCGGCATAGAACTTAGCCGCCAAGGTTCCGCGGCGCTTGGCCAATTGGTTCATTTGAAATGTTGGCAAAGACGGGTGACTGGGGGGGGTCGCCTCGGCGTCAATGACATAGGCGACGGCACCCGCCTGAGACGCGGTCTCCATATGCTGCAGCCGAGTCTCGTCATTAGCCGCACAGGCGACGAACACATCCCCGGCTTCCACGCTCAGTGAAGATTCCGATAAGCCGAGGGCTTGGGGAAGGCTGCGGATTTGGTCGAGCACCGCATCGACGCTGTGGGTGACTGGCTGCACTATCGTGGACTCCCAGCCAGTGCCGCACTCAGCGGCTCCAATGGCAAAGATTCGTTGGACAAGTTGTCTGGCCGAACACCGAGCAAACGCAAGCTATGGGCTGCTACGCGCCCAAACACCGGAGCCGCCACCTTGCCGCCACTGGCGCGATCGGTATCGGGCTCGTTAACCAAGACAACCATGACAATTCTCGGATCGCTTACCGGCGCGAGACCCGCGAACCATGCGACATGGCGCTGGTCATTGTATGCTCCGTTTTCCAGCACTCGAGCGGTGCCGGTTTTACCTGCAACGCGGTAGTCGTCGATATCAGCATCCGTCGCGGTGCCACCTTGTTGGGTGACCCGCTCCATCATGGCAATCACCGCACGCGCATCACCGGCATCGAAGACCGGCTCGGGCTCAGGCTTTCGATCTTGCTTGAGAATGCTCAATGGCAGTCGGTTACCGTAGCCCGCTAGCGTCACGTAGGCAGAAGCGAGCTGCAGCGGCGTAACAGTAAAGCCGTAACCGTATGCCATAGCCGTACGCGACACCCGCGACTGGGCGCCCACATTGCTGAACAACCCAACCACCTCGCCGGGTAGGCCGGTCCCCACGTAGTCACCCAAACCACTTCGTTACAGTACGTCAAATACCGCATCACGGGGTAGCTCTAACGCAACTTTGGCGATAGCTACCTGGCTGGACTTTTGAATCGCCTCGGCCAAGGTAATGGTGTTGAGGTTGATCGGATCTTGGATCATCTTGTTGTCGACCCAGAAATATCCTGGAGAAGTTTCGATAGGGCTATCAGACTGGTAGAGCCCGCTTTCTAAAGCAGCCAATGCCGTAAAAGGTTTGATCGTTGAACCAGGGTCGTAAAAGTCTGTCACCACACGGTTACGATTAGGGGAACGCTGATTGATCGGCCCATTTGGGTTGAATGAAGGCTGGTTCACTAGGGCCAGTATTTCGCCGGTTTTCACATCCACCATAATCAGCGAACCAGATTTCGCGCCGTGGCCCTGAACCGCCGATTTGAGTTCGCGATACGCAATATATTGCAGGCGCGAGTCGATGCTTAGCTGCAGATCCGTGCCGAAGCGCGGCGCCCTGCCATAGTCGAGGTCATCGACGATCCGGCCTTCCCTATCGCGCAGTACGGTTTTGTTGCCGGCTTCACCGCGCAAAGAAGACTCAAAGGCAAGTTCAATACCCTCGAGTCCCATGTCGTCGATGTCTGTCAGACCAACCACATGGGCGGTAGATTCTCCAGCGGGGTAATAGCGTCGGTACTCGGGTTCCACACGAAGATGCGCCAGTCGTAGCTGACGAATCTCGTCCATGCGCTCCCAACTGACGTGCCGCTTGAGATACAGATACCCTCGGTGCGCATTGTTGCTGAGTAGTGTCCGCAGCGCCACGATATCCAAATCCAATATCTTGCCAAGTTTTTGCAGCGACGCATTGTCCGCATCAAATTTCAGCGGATTAACTGCAACCGCAAATACCGGCGTGCTGACGGCTAGTGCCTCACCGTTGCGGTCATAGATCAAGCCGCGCATTGCCGGCAGGCGCTTTTCATAGATGGAGCGTTTGTCGCCCTCCTCCTGCAAAAAGTCGCGCTCGGTCACACCCAAATAGACCACTCGAACAGACAGCGCACCAGCAGTGGCGACAAAGCAGAAAACAAATAGGTAGTGACGCCAGAAACTCACGGCACCACCTCCTCAATCGCTCGCGGAAACTGCATCCGAAGTTCTTGAGCAGCGACGGTTTCAACGGTTTGCAAACTGGCAAAGGAGCTGCGCTCAAGAAGTAACCGAGAGTAATCTGCCATCAAGCTGTGCTGTCGCGTTTGCAGTTGATCAAGCTCGCTGTGCAATGACCGCATAGCTTGTGCGGCTCGCACCAAAGCAAGACCGCTGCTGACCAGCAGGCCAGCGATAATCAATATGGCAAGCAGATGCCAACCGGAGTACTCGTGTTGCGGCACCGTCAGACCGCGCACAGTGGGCTTGGCTACCCCGGACGACTTGCTCTTTATCGTGCGCGCAGCCACCGATCAACTCACTCGCTCAATAACACGAAGAATGGCACTACGCGCACGTGGATTAGCGTTCAGCTCTGCCAAGCCAGGCTTAATCGCACCGCTAACCAATCGACCTGGAATCTGCTCGGCACTGTGACGAACCGGCAACCGCCGCGGCAACCGCGGCGGTTGGCTGAGCTCTCTGAATGTGCGCTTTACCTTGCGATCTTCCAGCGAGTGAAAGGAGATGACCGCGAGACGACCACCAATGGACAGTGCGTTGAAGCCGGCTTTCAGACCTTCGTCCAGCTCTTCTAACTCCGCATTAACGTGCATGCGAATAGCCTGAAATGTTCTGGTCGCCGGGTGTTTACGCTGGTTTTTTTTCGGCGCCACAGCAACACGTTCAACTAGATCAGCTAACTCAAGCGTAGTTGCTAGAGGTCGTGCGGCGGCAATCTCGCGAGCGATACGACGCGATTGGCGCTCTTCTCCGTACTCCCAAAGCACCGTGGCAATCGCGTTTTCTTCGGCAGAGTTCAACCAGTCCGCTGCCGATTGGCCTTCATCCGGATTCATTCGCATGTCTAAGGGGCCATCCGCGCTAAAGCTAAACCCTCGCTCGGCGCGGTCTAGCTGGGGCGAGGACACACCCAAATCAAGCAGGATCCCATCAACACCGTCGAAGCCGCGCTGGGCCAGCACCGAGCCCAATTCGGAGAACCTTGCTTGCACAAATGAAAACCGTGGGTCCTCGTCTGCTAACAGGTTTGCGACACTTGCCGCGTCTGGATCACGATCCAATGCAAACAAGCGATCATCGGCCGATAAACGCTGCAACAGCTGGCGGCTATGCCCACCGCGCCCGAAGGTGCCGTCGACCAATATTGTTGAAGCGGTGTCGGTGGATGCGACAGAGACCCTTGTCGACAACAGTGCCGCGATCACTTCATGCAGCAGTACGGGTAAGTGCTCGTCTTGAGCGGACAAGGGCACGCTATTGTCGGCATAGGGCACCTCGGGGCTCATACCGATAACCCGTCGAACAGCTGGCTATTCTCAGACATGGCCGACGCGCCTTCTGCTCGCCAATGTTCCAGCTGCTGCTGCCAGTGGTCAGCGGACCAGATCTCAATTTTATTGCCTTGGCCCACCAATACTAACTTTTTGTCTAAACAGGCGTAGTCGCGGAGCATGGCTGGCAGTAACAGTCGACCAGCGGCATCAAGCTCCAAATCGGCAGCATGACCAATGAGCAAACGCTGCAGCAGGCGCGCCTGAGAATTGATGTTGGACAGTCCCTCTAACTTTGCCTGCACGGCCTCCCACTCACTCAGCGGATATAGCAACAAGCAGGATTCGCGCATGTCGATGGTAATAACAATTCGACCTTCGCTGACCACCATAACGGTTTCGCGATGACGCGCTGGCAACCCCATGCGACCCTTGGGGTCCAAAGTGACACTGTTGATACCACGAAACACGGTTTTGCCTTGCAGCAAGGTAAGCGCAGTCAGTTAAGAAGCGAAGCCAATACTTTGAGCCGCTTTTTGGATCATCCACTTCTTATCGAAAAGCCACTACCCCACTTTTCTCCACTTTAACCCAAGTTTGCACACTATAGTGCGCAAAGCGGGCGAGTCAACCGAAGTAAACCCACATAAGCGACGGAAAAATAAGCACATTTTCCAGCCGGTTGCCCCCCTTAAACGAATTAAGCTATCAATAGGATACAAAGGCGGTCATTGCGTAGCGCTGGGTCAGAAAAATGAGAGTCAGCCTATAAGCCGGGTTCTGTCGTGAACAGTCATTCATCTAGGACCGCCGTCACCGACGATCTCAAGCGGCCTACCCGGATCCAACGCGGGCAACGTCGAAGGATCTCTATTTGGCCTTGCTCCAGGTGGGGTTTACCTTGCCACGACGTGTTACCACGCGTGCGGTGCGCTCTTACCGCACCCTTTCACCCTTACCGACAAACGATGTTTGCAGGCGGTCTACTCTCTGCTGCACTTTCCGTAGGCTCACGCCCCCCAGGCGTTACCTGGCACCCTGCCCTATGGAGCCCGGACTTTCCTCCCGCGCAAAAAATGCGCCGGCGACTGCTCGGCTGACTCTCCCGGGCAGGGTACGCAGAGGCTTTCGATAGCACAAGGAGACTAAGTTTAGGATGATCGAGCTTGCTGGGCCAACTGCAGTGCCAATTCGTAAGCCTCTTTTTTTCGCACGCCGCAGATTTGCGCCGCCAGCTTGGCTGCTTGTGTTGGTGCTAATTCCTGCAAAAGTGCGCCCAGCACATGACTCAGTTGAAACTGAGCCGTCACGCTTTCAGCCGCTTCAACAATGCAAACAAACTCTCCCTTGGGGGAATCCGAGAGCTGGGCGAGCACGTCGGTGGCGCTGCCAACGATAAAGGACTCATACTGTTTCGTCATTTCTCGACCAATCATCACCTGACGCTGAGAGGTCGATGCAATATCTGCCAAGGTTGCGCGAATACGGTGCGGACTCTCCAAGAACACCAAGGCATCGGGCATGAGCAGCCACTCATCTAGCTGGGTTCGCCGCGCCTTGGCCTTGCTCGACAGGAACCCAACATAGCGAAATGGCTGACTCGGGATGGGACACACGCTGAGCGCCGTAATAATCGAACAGGCGCCGGGCACGGGAACTACACGGACCCCCGCTCGCCAAGCGTGCTGAATCAGCAGATATCCCGGGTCGTTGACCAATGGCGTGCCTGCATCGCTGACCAAGGCAATATCAGTATTTTGCTTTAAGCGTTGCACCAGCCCTGGCGCAACGACTGCCTCGTTATGCTCGTGAAGGCTGATTAGCTGACAGTCTGAGTGGTCGATATGCTGCAACAACACCCGGGTTCGTCTGGTATCCTCCGCGGCGATGAGTCCTACATGTTTTAGGGTCTCGATGCCTCGACGACTCATATCGCCTAGGTGTCCAATTGGGGTGGCAACCACGTAAAGAGTTCCTGACATGCCCAAATATTTCCTCGCTCTGTGTATCTGTATTGTGACCGCCTACGGATGCCAAAGCACGGGCCAAAACCTGCCGCAACAAACTGCGAAGATTAGGGTCGTACAAACCCCACAATTTGCTGCACCTGCTAATGCCTATGCAGCGCTAAGCCAACGCTACACCGACGCCCAGGCGAGGCGAGACCAGATACTGTTAAAACAAACAAAGTCAGCGATTGATCGGGGCGACATAGCCTATGCCCAGAGCCTGATCTCAAGCGTGGCGGCTGTGCCAAACGAAACGGCGCTGGCCGACGCCTATCTGCGTCTGCAGGCGCATATTCAAACTCGGCAAGGACAGCCAGAACTCGCAGCGCAAACCTTGCTGACTTTGAGAGCAATGGTGGTTGAGGACGTTGAGACGATCCGCCAAATTTGCGCGCAGATCGACGCCACGGCATGTGTAATACAGGCGTTCGTGGTACAACAACTGCTCGCTGGGCAAATCGACTCGGTCACGCAGCAAACGCGGATCTGGGCCACGCTGCAGGGCCCTTCTGCCCTCCCGCAAAATTTTGATGCGCCGAATGTTGAGTCGATTCGCTTGCTAATGGTCCGACTCAGTCAACTCACGCAGATACCCAACGCCGAACAGCTAGTTACTAAAATCCGTCGCAACTGGTTTGCCCTAAGCGACACCATCGGGCGCGCTGGCACACCTCGGGAGGCGCGAACTCTTTGGCAAAATTGGCGAGCGTCGAACCCTGACCATCCAGCTTCGATAGCACCGCCCAAGCCGCTGCAGTTTTTGGCACAGTACGACGCGCCAAGTATCACTGTCTTACTGCCACTTAGCGGTCGACTGGCAGGCGCTGGAGAGGCGGTGAGAGACGGTATGGTTGCGGGTTACCTAGCAGACCATGCCGCAAGCAAATCAAGTACTGGTCTGCCTGAGTCACCCACAGCAGCGGCCCAAGTCACTTTTTTCGACAGCAATGCCCTCGACGATGCAGCTTTGATGTCACAGGTTAATGGCTCCGGCGGCGACGTTATTGTCGGTCCGTTGTTAAAGGAGCGCGGGCAGCGCCTACTCGCCGTAAGTCCCGTACCATCACTGACCGTGACTCAGGAGCGGCCGGCGCCGAGCTGGATCGTGCTGAATCGCATGGCAGAAGGCGTGCAAACCCAGCCACCGCCTATGTCAGGAGCCATATACCAATTTGCGCCAGCCATTGAAGACGAGGCGCTCACCCTCGCCAAACACCTGCGCGCGCGGGGCCACGACAGACTGATGGTCGTAGCGAACCGCGAGTCATGGGCATATCGCGCGACCAAGGCACTGAAAGACCGTTGGGCAGGCGAAATTGTCTTAGCAGATTTTGATCGACCGCGAGAAATCACCACCACCATTGGCACGGCCATGGGTGTCGCCGCCAGTCAGCAACGGCATAACGAGCTGCAACAGCTGTTGAGCCAAGAGATTGAGTTCTTACCCAGAAGTCGCGAAGACCTTGATGCCGTTGTCGCGTTTACGAGCACCCTTGAATCGAAGGCGCTGGTTCCAGCACTGCAGTTTCACTTCGCAGATAAGCTGCCAGTTTTTGCAACGACACAATCAGCCCGCGCAAAGAATTTGTCAGACGTCGCGGGATTTCTCGTCACCGAACTGCCATTGCTTGCAGATCCAGACCCAGTGGCGGAGGGAATGACTGCAGCTTTCAATCTTCACGAGCAACCCCTGGTAGAACTTTTCGCATTGGGACTAGACGCCTACCGACTCGCAACATGGGTGCACTGGATACAAACCCATAAAGAGCAATTGGACGAGCGATTTCGCTTACGCCTGAACATGGCGAGCGGCGAACTGGCGCTCGGACGAGAGGGAGTGGTGGAGCGTGAGTTGACCTTGGCTCAAGTCGGCAGCAGCGGCACCCTATTGGTTAACCAAGAGCCGGCTCAAATCGGTCCAAGGCACACGAAGTAGACCGGCGACCGACACAATGTCCGTACATTGGAGCGAAGATCTCGCAGCCGCCTATTTGCGCTGTCGAGGTCTAACCCTACTGCGCAAAAACTATCGGTGTCGCCGGGGCGAAATTGATCTTGTCATGCTGGACTCAAGTTGCCCGGAGCGAACACTCGTCTTTGTTGAAGTCAGATACCGCAAAACCACTGCTTATGGCGCACCACAAGAGACCATTACAAGAATCAAGCAAAATCGAATCATTGCTGCCGCAACACACTTCTTGGCAGCGACAAACGCACTGCACTGCACGACGCGATTTGACGTTATAGCGGTGACACGGCCACACTACTTGCCTAACGTCCATTGGATCAAAGACGCCTTCGTATGAACTGCTATCGAATACCCTTTTTTGCAGCGCTCCTTGTCGCGGCACTCACCATAACCACCGCTTGCACTAACAAACCGGAAGAACGCCGTACCCCCGGCGACCTGATTGACGACAACGCTTTAGAGTTCGTCATCGCGAAAGAAATTCGCGCTTCCGACGAGGGTTTTGCGAGCGCACACCTGGTAATCACGGTCTACGACGGCTTAGTGCTACTGTTAGGAGAGGTTGCGTCTGCAAGCCTGAGGGAGAAGGCGACCGAAGTAACCGAGTCGCTGTACAAAGTCGATCCTGACAGGGTCTACAACTACCTTACCGTTCAAGGCCCGATATCAATGCTTGCCCGCACCAACGACGGCTATCTATCGGGCAAGGTCAAAGCGCGGCTATTGGTCGCTGCAGAAGTGCCTGCTGGGAAGGTCAAGGTGGTCACCGAGAATGGGGTCGTTTACCTCATGGGCAAAATTAGCCGCAGCGATGGCGAGTTGGTCGTTGCCGAGGTTCAGAAATCGTTTGGCGTAAAGAAAATTGTAAAGGTGTTTGACTACTTGTCGGAACCTCCGCCCTAAGCGATCGGAGCCCTACCCTCGGCTCGCACATCTGTGTGCGGCTATACCAAGCGCAGTGTTGGCCTAGGCCCGTTGTTATCGGGCCCTTTGCCAGCGTCCTCAGATAAAACTTCGGCGCTCTGCAGAGCTACCTCTTCAGCGTCTTCAGCATGCATGTCTTCATCGTCAAAAGCCAAGCCCTGCCCGGAGTCTCTGCAGTAAATCGCGCGGATGCTGATAATTGGCAATATCAGCTCCATTGAACGCCCTGAGAAACGTCCTTCGCACATGACAAAGTCATCGCCAAGATTCAGGTTGCGCACGGCTTGCGGAGAAATATTCAACACGATTTGTCCGTCTCGAACATGTTCTTCGGGCACAACAACGCCGTCGATTTCCGCATCGATCAATACGTTGGGTATCTCGCCGCTGTCAACAATCCACTCGTACAGGGCTCGCAATAAGTATGGCCGCCGCGGCTTCACTCACGCATCTCCATTTCAGCTTCGGTCAAGCTGGCACGAAACGCGTCACGCTCAAACATCGATTGCATGTATCGATGCAGCGNCTTGGTTGAGCGCTCAGGAAGCGCGATATCCACTTCTTTTAGGCGCCAGAGAATTGGTGCCACACAGCAGTCCACCAAGGAGAGCTCTTCGTGCATGAAGAACGGNTTTTCCGCAAAAATAGGGGCGATCGCAATGATGCTTTCGCGTAATTCTTTGCGCGCCTTGCTGAGAATNGTCTCTCGACCTTTGCCCAGCATGAGCACGTCCAGACGCGAGCTCCATTCCTTTTCGACCCGTGAGATCCACAAACGCGACAGCGCGCGCTGCACCGGATAGACCGGCAGTAAAGGGGGATGTGGGAANCGCTCGTCGAGATATTCCATGATGACGTTAGCNTCNTAGAGCGCCAAGTCACGGTCTGCAAGCGTCGGCCGCGTGTTGTAGGGATTAAGCTCCGCTAGGTCNTCTGGCTCNTTGCCGGCGACAATATCAACGATATCGACGGTGACGCCCTTTTCCGCCAAGACCAGTCTCACTCGGTGAGAATATTGATCTCTGGGATCGGAAAAAAGGGTCATGGCGGAGCGTTTGGTTACGATACTCATTGGTGCGGTTCTCTNTTGTCAGGCGGGGTCACAGACGCGGTAGCAGGCTTGCGATTGGGACAACCACAAGCCCTCTTGTACGCTTAATGCTCAATATCTTTCCAGTACTCGCGATTCAACAAGTAAGTAAAGCTACCCAAGATAATCAGGAANAACAGCACAAAGACGCCCGTTCTTTGGCGCTCCAGCCGGGCAGGCTCACTGACNTAGTAAAGAAAGTTGGTCAAGTCATAGATGGCAGAATCGAACTCATCAGCGCTCATAGCGCCGGTACCGGCCTCTAAGANAAGTTGATCACACACGCCGTCGACGCAGACTTCGCGCTGCACGCCCTGCAAATCTAACAATACGTTTGGCATACCAACGTTGGAAAAAACCTTGTTGTTAACGCCCAAGGGTCGACTGTCGTCTACATAGAATGTTTTCAGGTAGTTATAAACCCAGTCCGGACTCCGCACCCGCGTCACCATCGTTAGATCAGGTGGCGCACCACCAAACCACGCCTTGCTCGCCTCTCTAGGCATGGAGGTGGTCATCAAGCCACCGATTTTTTGGTCAGTGAAGATGAGGTTTTTCAACGCAAGGTCATGGGGGATACCCAAATCATCTGCCGTACGCTCATAGCGCTGNAATCGCAGGCCGTGGCAACCGATGCAGTAGTTGGCGTAGAGCTTAAATCCATTTTGCAGGCTCGGCAGNTCCTTAAGGTCACCCTCAAATTTTTCCATCGGCCAGTTCGANGCGCTCGCAGACCATGCCGAGACAGGCAAGGTCACCAATAGCGTGAGCAGTATTTTTTTCATTAAACCGTAACCCTCTCCGGTTCAGGCTGAGTCTTCTCCACCCGGGTATACCAAGGCATCAAAACAAAGTAGGCGAAGTAAATTGCTGTACAGACTTGCGCGGNGATCGTACCTGCCTTCGATGGTGCCTGGGTTCCCAAGTAGCCCAGGATAAAGAAGCTGATGACAAACAATGTCAGCATCGTGCGCGAGATCGCCCCTTTGTAACGGATGGATTTGACTGGGCTTCGATCAAGCCAAGGCAGCGCCATAGGAATGATAATCGCACCGGCCATGATCACTAAACCCCAGAATTTTGCAGATAGACCGAACAGCGGGAAGGTCGCAGCGCGCAACATCGCGTAGAACGGCGTGTAGTACCAGACGGGAGCAATATGCTCAGGTGTCTTCAGCGGGTCTGCCATCTCAAAATTCGGCGGCTCNAGAAANTATCCACCCATCTCTGGCGCGAAGAACACCACCGCACAGAAGATAAACAAGAACACGACCATCGCGTGAATGTCGTGCACNGTATAATAGGGGTGGAAAGGTATACCATCACGCGGCACCCCGTTCTCATCTTTATTTTTCTTGATTTCGATGCCGTCAGGGTTGTTAGAACCCACATGATGGAGTGCTACGATGTGCACGAAGATAAGAATACAAAGCACCAAGGGTAAGGCTACCACGTGCAGTGCAAAGAACCGGTTAAGCGTCGTCTCTGACATCAGAAAGTCGCCGCGAACCCATTCCATGAGATCGGGGCCGATGTAAGGAATGGCGCCTGCTAGCGACACAATGACCTGGGCGCCCCAATATGACATGTTGCCCCAAGGNAGCAGGTAGCCAAAGAAGCCTTCTGCCATCAGTGCAATGAATATGACCATGCCGATTAACCACAGCANCTCTCGTGGTCCGCGATAGGANCCGTAGCGCAGCGCGCGATACATGTGCAAATAAACGACAACAAAGAAGAAAGATGCGCCAGTCGAATGCAAATAGCGCATCAACCAGCCGTATTCGACATCCCGCATAATGTACTCAACAGAAGCAAACGCTCCGTCGCCACTGGGTACATAATTCATAGTCAGCCAAACGCCGGTCACCAGTTGATTCACCAGCACGAACATGGCGAGGAACCCAAAGTAATACCAAAAATTAAAGTTCTTCGGCGCGTAGTACCGTGACATGTGGTACTCGAACGTCTCGGAGGCGGGGAAACGCTTATCGATCCATTCCATCGCACCCGCTAGGCCTGAGTTATTGCTTTGTGTTTCGGACTTATCCATTAGGCAAAACCTTTATTTCGTCGTGACCCNNTTTTTAGAGGGTCGAATTGCATATGAAATCTTAATACTGCTACGCATGACGGCCGCTGCCGTGTTTAAACGCGTTTATCCAATCACGATGACTGTATCGGACTCGAACCGATAGGGTGGAACTTCCAAGTTGTACGGTGCCGGGACACCTGAAACCACTCGACCGGCAAGGTCAAACTTTGAACCGTGACACGGGCAGAAGAAGCCTCCTTGGCCCGTNTTTTCAAAGTTNTCGGTCTCGACATACTTGGGTGAGCAGCCAAGGTGGGTACAAATACCCACGTACACCCCAATCTCTGGACGTTCAGAGCGCCATGGGTTCACGGCAAAGTCGGGTTGCTGTTCTGGGTTCGTTGAATCTGGGTCAGCCAAACCGCTTGAACCTGACTCGAGTGCGTCAATTGATGATTGATCGCGATAGACCACGAAAATCGGCTTGCCTCGCCACGCGACGATNGGACTCAGCATTTCGCCCGCAGCAAGCTTGGAAAAATCGATCTTTACCGGAGCACCAGCGGCTCTTGCCTTTGCGCTGGGTGTCCAGTACTTNATAAACGGCCAAGCTGCGCCAACGGCGCCAACCGCAGCTACCGCTGANGTTGCTTGGATCAGAAAGTAACGGCGACTGTTCGTGCCATTTTCTTGGTCGAACTCGCCTGAAATATTGTTTACTGCGCCTTCGCTCACGACACTNGGCTCCCTGTGAGTGTGTTATNCAAATGGTGGCTCGAAACAGGTCTTTGGCTCGACCAGGAGCCGCTANCGCGCCGCTGGCTAAGCAAGCCGGCTCTTTAAACGCACAGCGGCGANGTGTCTATGCAACCGATTTACATCTTCAGAAGCCTGCATCTTTCGTCGCATCGTCTTCGATAAAACCCTTCGCCATCTTTGTGATCAGGGCGCTTTTTTGATGCTTTCCCCGAACCCGCGAGATTTCTACCGACAAACGGTACTGTTCTTCGGCTTTCTCTCTAGGCTGAACCGCTCCCTCTCGAGCAGCTCAATCTTTGAGCGCGAAGACTACCACAGGTGGTTCCATATCGGACAGCCATCGGCCCATTTCGCGACTCGATTTTACGCGTTAGCGCTTGGAGAATTGAGGACGTTTACGCGCTTTGCGCAGNCCCACTTTCTTCCGCTCAACGGCGCGCGCATCACGNGTCAAAAAGCCAGCTTGGCGCATGGGCTGGCGNAGGCTTTCGTCGTACTCGACCAGAGCCCGGGCGATGCCATGGCGGATAGCGCCAGCTTGNCCAGAACTGCCTCCNCCGCGCACGGTGATTNTCAAATCGAGCTTATCGACGAGATTGACTGTCTCCAAAGGCTGACGCACCACCATTCGCGATGTCTCGCGGCCAAAAAATTCGTCCAGCGGACGAGAGTTCACCAAAATACGCCCGGTACCACCCGAGATGAACACTCGTGCTGCCGCAGTCTTACGCCGCCCTGTTCCGTAATCGTAATTCGTCATCTATAGCTCCAAGACCTGAGGTTGCTGCGCGCTGTGTGGGTGATCTGGCCCAGAATACACTTTGAGTTTACGAAACATTGCGCGCCCCAAGGGATTCTTGGGCAGCATGCCTTTCACGGCNATCTCCAGCATACGTTCTGGATGTTCTGCGCGCATGGTCTCCACCGAAGTGCTGCGAATACCGCCGGGATATCCAGTATGGCGCCAATACATCTTGCCTTGTTCTTTATTGCCGGTTACTCGCACTTTTTCCGCATTGACGATGACNATGTAATCTCCGGTATCGACGTGGGGAGTAAACTCTGGCTTGTGCTTGCCACGCAGGCGGCTGGCTACCTCGGTAGCGATTCTGCCGAGCGTCTTATCTTGCGCATCGATAANCCACCAAGACCGGACAACGTCCTGCTCNCGCATACTTACCGTTTTCATGTATTGCCTCTATTGTGCTNGCGGTCTTATTTCNCCGCGTATGCCCGACACCCGTTCACNTTGGNGNCTGCTCCTTCACCGATACTCAGCGATCGCGTACCNNTGNTTNTGCNGTTGCGAACACTCGCGAGAANCGGTGAGCCCNAAACGGGGCGCGAATGATAGTAGAGCACCCGATGCTTTACAACATCTCAATCGGCTGNACTCACGGATAAGCGGGCAGACAGCACCCCTCTCTTCAGGCANGCCTCAAGATACGTGAGGTTCACTGAGATAGGACTCTGACTGCATCTCTAGCAATCGGCTCTCAGTGCGCTGGAATTCAAAACTTAGTCGCTGGCCTTGATAGAGGTCTGCGATGGAGTGGTCGGCGGAAAGGATGAGTTTAACTCGACGGTCGTAAAATTCGTCCACCAAGCTGATGAAGCGACGCGCCGCATCCTCTTTTGCGGTGTCCAGCACAGGTACATTGCTGACCAGTACTGTGGTAAANAGGGTCGCCAGCTCAATGTAGTCATTCTGGCTNCGCGGTCCCTCGCAAATATTCGTAAAATCGAACCAGACCACATCGCCGGCCACTTTCCGNGCCCTGATCGGGCGATTTTCGATACTCAGACTGACGTCGACCNTGGCTTCTTCAGCGGCAAGCCCNGCGAAGTTTTCCTCCATGCTCAGCCGCGCCTGCTCATTTAAAGGAAAGTGGTACAACTTGGCCTGCTGCAATGCACGCAAGCGGAAGTCTTGTCCCGCATCAATATGGTGCACATCGCAGTGCGCGTAGATTTCATCGATAGCCGGCAAGAANCGCGCGCGCTGAAGGCCATTCTCNTAAAGATGGGCCGGTTCAACATTTGATGTGGCGATCAGCGTCACGCCGCGCTGAAAAAGTGCGGTCATTACCTCGCCGAGAATCATGGCATCGCCGATGTCAGACACGAAGAATTCGTCAAAGCAAAGNACATCCCCTGCAGCCGCTATTTCATCGGCAACTCTTAGCAGGGGGTTCGCTTGGCCAGCATGGCGGCCCAGCGNATCGTGGACTCGGCGCATGAAGCGATGAAAATGCATACGCTGTCTACGCTNGACGGGTAGCGCGCCGCAAAACATATCCATCATCATGGTTTTGCCGCGCCCAACGCCGCCCCACAAATACAGTCCTCGGACAGACTCTTGCGCCTTCGCCCTTGCCGTCCCAGCCAAGCCCAGCTTGCCGAGCAAGCGGCTGGCCGTGCTGGGCCTNTGCGGAGGATTTTGCAAAAGATGGACATAGCGCACTTGCAGCAAATCGACGACTCGCTGTTGTGCCGGATCCGCTAAAACCTCATCCGCATCGAGCGCGCGCGCGTACAGCTGTGCCGGTGTGAGGGCGCCGAGAACGTGCTGATCTGAGTCTCGACCAATCTTCATTGNTGNGGCTTGTCACCCCGCANTTGGGCGGCCAAGGCATGCGCCTGCAAACCCTCAGACGTNGCGAGCAGATCTGTTGGCCCCGACAGAGCTTTTGCGGCTTCGCGAGAAATGCCCACNATAGAACTGCGCTTTTGAAAGTCATACACCCCAAGTGGCGATGCGAAGCGGGCCGTACCGAACGTGGGCAAAACGTGGGAAGGGCCAGCCATATAGTCGCCGAAGGTCTCCCCGCTATATGGACCGAGAAAAATCGCGCCGGCATGACGTAGGCCGCCGACCCAAGCGTTCGGATCTGCCACAGCAAGTTCAAGATGTTCTGCGGCAATTCGGTTAGCAACTTCGAGCGCCTGAGTCTGATCCTCGCAATAGATCAATGCGCCACGGTCTTGCAGCGATTTCTCGATAATTTCCGCCCGCGCCATCTGCGGCAACATTTGTTCTATGCGTAACGTTGCTTGCGCCAAAAATGCTCGATCTGTGCTCAGTAAAATGGCCTGGGCTGATGCGTCATGTTCGGCCTGGGAGAACAGGTCTAGCACCGCCCAATCGACCTCAGTCGTACCGTCGGCTATCACCAACACTTCGCTCGGCCCAGCAATCATGTCGATGCCAACCTGGCCAAAAACCTGTTTTTTTGCGGCTGCAACATAGGCATTGCCGGGACCTACGATTTTATCGACCCGCGGNACGCTGTGCGTGCCATATGCCATTGCAGCCACAGCCTGCGCACCACCAACGGCAAANACACGATCTGCTCCGGCAAGATGCAGGGCAGCGAGCACCATGGTGTTGCGCCCGCCGCCGGGTGTTGGTGACACAACGATGATTTCTTTAACCCCCGCCACCTTTGCGGGAATCAGTGTCATCAAGACGCTNGACGGATAGGCCGCTCGTCCGCCGGGCACGTAGACCCCTACCCGATCTAGCGGCTGGATTTTTTGTCCTAGCTCGCANCCCAGCTCATCAACATAGGACCAAGAATCTTCTCGCTGACGCTCGTGAAACCGGCGTATGCGGCCGGCAGCGGTTTGCAGCGCTTGTTGAGCATCGNNGTGCAGTGCNGCCCAAGCGCTTGCNAGTTCGTCCTGTCCGATCTCGAGTTCTGATAGCTCGGCGGCATCAACCCGGTCNAACTGGCGAGTCAGAGCAAGCAGNTCTGTATCGCCATGAGTTCTGACACGTCTGATGATGTTGGCCACTTGCGTATCGATTTCGCTGTCCACACTCAAGTCCCAAGCCAAGAGTGCGTCGAGCTGCTCGNTAAACTGCGGAGCTGTCGCGTCGAGTTGGCGCATACTATTGGCCAACATCAGGGACATGTTGTTCCACTGCTGCTTCGAGTTGCTGGATCAAGCCCTGAACCAAATCAAACTTTGTCTTCATCGAAGCGCGGTTGACGATTAAGCGCGTGCTGATTTCACAAATGGTCTCCCGCGCCTCAAGCCCATTGGCTTTTAGTGTGTTGCCGGTGTCCACTATGTCCACAATACAATCTGCCAAACCCAGCAANGGTGCGATTTCTAGTGCGCCTGACAGTTTGATCAAGGAGACCTGCTTGGACTGCTTTTGATAGTACTGGCGGGCAATGTTGACAAATTTAGACGCCACNCGAACGCCTTGCGCTGGCTCTGCAACACCCACAGGGCCAGCAGTCATCATGCGGCAGGCGCCNATTTTAAGATCGAGGCGCTCATAAAATGTCATCTCGGCGCCGTATTCGAGGATCGTGTCCTTACCCGTTATGCCCACATCGGCGACACCGTTTTCAACATAGGTCGGCACATCGGCAGAACGAGCGACAATAATCTTATGATTACCCGTAAGGCTTTCAAAGATNAGCTTACGAGATGATTTNGGGTCGTCGCTGGGCTGTATCTCGCACGCCGCGAGCAGCGGCATGCATTCTTCAAAGATGCGCCCTTTATTAACGGCAATAACTAGTCCCATGGGTAAATCAACCTGCTTGGGGGAGGTTCAGGAAACTCGGCGAATCTTAGCGCCTAGGCTTCCCAGTTTTTCTTCAATGGTCTCATAACCGCGATCGATGTGATAAATGCGGTCGATTATCGTGGTGCCAGTGGCAGCCAGCGCTGCTAACACCAAACTCGAGGAGGCCCGCAAATCCGTTGCCATAACCGGAGCGGCTTTCAGCTGATCTACTCCATGCACCACTGCCATGGAATGGCCGTGCAGCTCGATCTCGGCGCCCAGCCGCTTCATTTCATGCACATGCATAAAACGGTTCTCAAAAATATTCTCTGTGATCGTCGCCGTACCGTCGGCTAACGCGTTCAGCGTCATGAACTGAGCCTGCATATCGGTGGGAAAGCCCGGNTAAGGAGACGTTTCGATGTCAACGGCCTTGGCTCGCCGACCGCCCATATCCANCTCAATCCAGTTCTCGCCCGTGGTTAGGNCAGCACCTGCTTGCTGCAGTTTATCAAGCACCGCCCCCAGTGTTTGCGGTGCCACATCGCGCAGGTGCACACGCCCACCTGTGACTGCTGCCGCTACAAGATACGTTCCTGCCTCGACTCGATCAGGCATGATCGTATGCGCGGCACCATGCAGTTGCGCAACGCCAACAATCTCAATGGTTGATGTTCCTTGGCCCTTCACCCTAGCGCCCAGCGCATTCAAAAAATTGGCGAGGTCGACGATTTCAGGCTCGCAGGCAGCATTGAAGAGGCGGGTCGTACCAGAAGCCAAGGTTGCCGCCATCATCAAATTCTGGGTGCCACCCACGGTCACCACGTCCATGTGGATATCGCAGCCAACCAATCTACCGCTGGTTTTTGCGCAGACATAGCCTTCGGTTACCGCTATGTCTGCACCCATGGCCTCCAACCCTTTGAGATGCTGGTCTACTGGCCGCGAGCCAATGGCACAGCCCCCAGGCAGTGAAACCTCAGCTTCTCCGAAACGCGCGAGCAGCGGCCCCAACACCAAAAAAGATGCGCGCATCGTCTTCACTAGCTCGTAGGGCGCGCGATAATTTTTCAGCCTGCGCGCAGCAATCTCGACCGCCATAAATTCGTTCAGGGTGACATCGACGCCGAGACAAGCGAGAAGCTCTATCATCGTTGTCACGTCATGCAGATGAGGAGAATTCGAAATTTTGACCGGTTCAGCCGTCAGCAGCGATGCAGCGAAAATCGGCAGCGCCGCATTTTTTGCGCCACTGATGCGGATCTTACCGTTGAGCACAATACCGCCCTCGATTTGCAGTTTATCCATCGTGCTTAGGGTATCGCCGCCTTGATGGTCACCGCATGCAGGGCGCCGCTGGAAATTAAATCTGCAATACAGGCATACACTTCCTGCTGCTTTTTTACGCGACTCATTCCCGCAAAATGCCCGCTGACCACTGCAATAGTGGCCCGATTGCCTTCTATTTCAACCACCACCTCGGCGTTTGGTATGGCGGACTCAATTCTTTGCATTACTTCATCTTGCATACGGCGTTTTCCATCATCGCTTCCTGTGCACTGCATAAGTGCCAACCGGAAGCCCGCTATCTTACGCAATAACAAATCTCACGCCATCGAGCATTGCGCGACAGTGGTTATCTTTCATCACTGGTGGAAGGTTCGACTTTCAGCTGCTCGTCGCTGCATCCCTCTTTCCAGTTGCCTTGGCGAGAGCCGAGGATAAGACTAAAGTGGCGCGTCGAGGAATAGGGAAGACTCTGCCGTGAGCTGAGAAACCCGAAGCCGACAGAATACTCGTCACTAGCAAGCCTTGGGCCGCGATTCCGGGCAAACTGGTAAGCCAAATATTGTCGCTGAAGACGCGTTTAGGCCCGAGCCTGAGAACTAAGGACATCTCCCCATGTGGGTCAACTTACTGTTAATGATTGTTGGCTTTGCCGTACTGATCTGGAGCGCAGATCGCTTCTTATCCGGCGCTGCAGCGACGGCCACGAACCTTGGCGTCTCTAACATCGTCATCGGCCTGACGATCGTCTCACTCGGCACTTCGGCACCTGAGATTGTGGTCGCGCTGATCGCAGCGCTGGAAGGCAACCCGATCTTGGCCGTCGGCAACGCGATTGGCTCCAACATCGCCAATATTGGTTTGGTGTTGGGTATTACCGCTATCGTGGCACCCCTGCCCTTTTCGCAAAGTGTACTGCGCCGCGAGTTACCGTGGTTGCTTGGCGCAACGATACTTGCCATCGCATTAATCTTCGACCGCGAGCTGGACTTCATCGATGGTCTGTTTCTGCTCGCCGGCCTTGCCTACATACTTTGGCAACTGCTGCGTTCTGAAGCCGCCGCAGACCCAGCTGAAAGCACTTTAGCCAGCGAGCTCGAAGAGTTACCGGAAATGAAGCAAAGCACCGCACTGTTTTGGCTCGTCGTTGGATTGGCTGCATTACTTGCTGCGGCGCAGCTACTGGTTTACGCAGCTACCCAAATCGCAATAGAGCTTGGCATTAGCAGCATGATCATTGGTTTAACCATTGTCGCTATTGGCACCAGTCTGCCGGAGCTTGCAGCGACCGTTGGCGCGGCTATGAAGGGACAATCCGATATCGCCATTGGCAACATTGTTGGATCCAACATTCTCAATATTTTAGCAGTGTTGGCGATTCCAGGCATGATCACGGCAACCAGCTTGGACTTTTCAGCCTTGTGGCGCGACAGCGGCATGATGCTGGCACTGACCCTGATGTTGGCACTGTTCGCCTACGGCTTGAATTCCCGTGCGGTGATCACGCGCTTCGAGGGTCTCGTCATGCTGCTTGCGTGGGTTGGCTACAATCTACTTCTCATCCAACAAGCATGAGCTGCTGCAATGACTGACGCCAACCTGGGGCCACTTTACACGGTCGCAAGCATCATCGAAGGCATCGTACTGGACGTCGACGGCGTGCTGACCGATGGCAAAATCACCTATACCTCTGATGGCAATGAACTCAAGAGTTTCCATGTTCAAGACGGTAGCAGCCTCAAGTTATTGGCCAGGCAAGGCATCGCACTGGCGATCATTACCGGCCGCCAATCCTCAATCGTCGAACGGCGCGCCAAAGAACTGGACATTACCTTTGTGCGACAGGGCGTGGACAGCAAGTCATCTGCCCTAGATCAGCTCATTAACGACGGTTTTCCAGCCGCAAGTTTATGTGCGATTGGCGATGACCTGCAGGACTTGCAGCTGTTTGACCACAGTGCCGTGTGCCTTGCTGCAACGGTAGCCAACGCCCATCCAGCGGTTTTAAATCGGGCGCAGTTTGTTACCCAACGACCGGGCGGCGCGGGCGCGATCGTCGAGCTGGCGGAACTCATCTTGCGAGCCAAGGAGCGCTGGCCACATGCTTAACAACCAGCCGGCAGCGTATAAGTCGGGCACAGGGGCCCATCGTCCCTCGGCCTAATTTTGCCGATACGCCGCTTTCCATGCCTGCCACCACCTCATTCCAGCCGCTCTATAATCGGCTATCACTCAGGCGTCTGATCGTTCCTGGTGTTATCGCACTTTTCTTGGCGGCGATCGCGGGCACAGGGCTCCAGCAAGACGAGGACAGCGGCACTCACTCTCCGCCAAACAATCGCGGCCTCATGTCAAGCCTGCGACCGTCGAGCACGGCGACAGCGCTCACCTGGCAGGTTTTTTCTGCCTCAGGCGAGCTGGACTATGAGGTAAGTGCTGCGCAGCTCGAACAGTATCCGTCCCAACAACTGATGAACGTCATTAGCCCGGTCGTTCACCTGACATCACCAGATCAGCTCCCGTGGGTGATCAGCGCTGACCGCGGTGTGATTACCCACCTGCGCAATGCGCCCAATGCAGATGCCGAAAATAATCAGATGACACTCCAAGGGCGCGTCCAAATCCTGCGCCAAGACGGTGCGGCGCAAACTCAGCTTCGGCTATCGACGACACAACTTAATGTTTTTCCCCTCGAGCGGCGGGCGCAGACCGATACAGCCGTTCTGTTGCAGCACGACCGCTTCACCACGTCCAGCAAGGGTTTAGACTTAAATCTAAAGACAGGCACTGTGGTCTTTGCGCAAAATACTGGCGGCAGGGTAACCAGTAAGCTCTTACTGAGAGATTAAAATAGGAGTCATATGTTGATGCTTTGGGAAAGGTTACGGACCAACAGTTGGGCTGCGTTTGTCGCTTGCCTGCTTTTGTTCGGGTCGGATGTCTGTGCTGCAGCCAGCGAGGACACCCTCTCGTCCGAGCTAACCATTGAGGGCGACAGCGCCGTTTTCCTGCAAGAGCAAAACACCATCGAGTATGTCGGCAACGTAATCGCATTCATGGATGGCATGCGCATTAATGGCGATCGAATACTGGTTGAGATGACTGCAGATCGTATCAAGCGCATCACGACAACGGGTGCGCCTGCCAGTTTTTGGCAAGAGCAAAATATGGCAGAGCGAGACACCACCGCCACGGCCAACACCATCGTCTATCTGCCAGCAACCAGTTTGTTAGAGCTGTCGGGTAGCGCTTCGCTGACACAAGACGGCAATGCGGTGAGCAGCGCTCGCATTCGCTACAACCTAGCCCTTGGGCAATTGGATGCGGGCAGCAGCGACTTCTCGCAAGAGCGTGTGCGCATGGAACTGCGCATACCAGCGAACCGCGCCGAGCAAGATTCGACGCAGCCATGACACTTCGCGCCACTGGGTTAAGGAAAAGCTATAACGGCATTACTGTCGTTGAAGACATCTCGATGCATGTTGAGCTTGGCGAAATCGTTGGGTTGTTGGGCCCTAACGGCGCCGGTAAGACCACCTGCTTTTACACCATTGTTGGTTTGGTGCGCGCAGACTCCGGACAGGTTTTTATCGACAAGACGGAACTGACCGATGCGGCCATGCATCAGCGCGCTGCTGCCGGTTTGGGTTATTTACCGCAAGAAGCCAGCGTGTTTCGCACGCTCACAACCGAGGCCAATCTGCTGGCCATGCTAGAGCTCAACCCAAAACTCGACGCGGCGGCGCGGCAGGCGAAAATGACCTCGCTGCTGGAAGAATTCAGCTTGCACGCGGTTCGCAGCAGCTTGGGACAAAGCTTGAGCGGCGGCGAAAGAAGGCGCCTTGAAATCGCGCGCGCCTTAGCCTCTGACCCCAAGTACATCCTTTTGGACGAACCCTTCGCAGGGGTAGACCCCATCTCGGTTTCGGACATAAAAGCCGAAATCAACGGCTTAGCCGCCCGTGGCATCGGTGTCCTTATTACCGACCATAACGTCCGCGAAACACTAGATATCTGTGATCGAGCCTATGTCGTACATGAAGGACACGTCATCGCCGACGGCGCGCCGGCAAAGATATTGGCGAACAATACCGTGCAAAATGTTTATCTTGGCAAGGAATTTGCTTAACCTCCCCATCACCAATGCCATTGTTGTGTGATCTCTGCATGCCCGGGCGTCCTTACGACTGCGTCGACCTGATTGATACAGCAACATATTTAATTCGAACAAAGCGGCATGAGCGCCCAAGCGGGCGCACTAAGCAGTTTCCATGAAGCAAAGTCTTTCTCTCAAGCTGGGGCAACAGCTCAAGATGACCCCGCAATTGCAGCAAGCCATCCGCTTGCTGCAATTGAGTGCGCTGGAACTTGAGCAGGAAATTCAAGACAACCTCGATGCCAATCCTTTGCTTGAGGTTGAAGACGAGTTCAACTCTAGTGATGAAGGCGAGTCGTCTACGGCCTCTGAGGCTGCCACCGACATCGCGGACGCGCAGTTAGGCGAGGCTTCTGCTGACGACCATTCAGAATCGCCAGTGATCGTTGATGATTACCCGAATGACTTTGACGATGATCGCCCTGACAACCCGCCCAGTGACTATGGCGAGGAGATGATCGCCGCAGAGTTCCCTGACTTAGCCATAGATGGACCGAGTGAGGCCGATGTTAGCGACCAACTACAGGCGCCTTTAACCGACGAGATTCCGGTGGACTCGAACTGGGATGATGTTTACCCCCAAGCGCCTTCCGGCGCCACAGGCGAAAATGACTACGACGTTGGCTCCAACGACAGCGCCGATGAAACTCTTGAAAGCCATTTGCTGTGGCAGCTAAACCTAACGCCCATGGCGCCCTCAGACCGGGTCATTGCGATGGCCATTATTGACGAGATTACCGACGACGGGCTGCTTGGCACGACGCTAGACGAAATTTGCGAAACCCTGGCGCGCAGCCATGAGGGCGACGAGCCGCCGCCCGCGCTGGAGGAGGTTGGAGAAATTTTGCGCCGCGTCCAGCAGTTCGACCCGATTGGCGTTGGTGCCCGAGATCTGCAGGAATGTTTGCTGCTGCAGCTCGAACAATTGGATGAAACTACGCCGTGGCTGAAAGAGGCGAAAGACCTCGTCACCGCACACCTGCATGTGTTGGGCAACAAGGACTTTGTCACGCTTGTACGACAAACGCATTTGTCAGAATCGCAGCTGAGCCAAGTGGTTGCGCTGATTCGAACACTGCAGCCAAGGCCCGGCGCTGCCTTGTTCGAGGAAACCGCTGACTACGAGGTCCCAGATGTCCTGGTGCGTAAAGACCAGGGCCGTTGGCTGGTGGAACTGAATCCCGAGACCCTACCCAAGGTTCGCATCAACAATACCTATGCGAGTCTCATCAAAAGCGTGCCGACGGGGCCTGACAAAGATTACCTGCGAGACAACCTGCAAGAGGCGAAGTGGTTTCTCAAGAGTTTGCAGACCCGTCACGACACGCTATTGAAGGTGGCGACTAAGATTGTCGAGGTGCAACAGGGGTTTTTAGAGCATGGGCCAATGGCGATGAAGCCGCTGATCTTGGCCGATATTGCTGAGCAAGTAGACTTGCATGAGTCGACAATCTCGCGAGTGACCAATCGGAAATATCTCGCCACCCCTCAGGGTCTATTCGAGCTGAAGTATTTCTTCTCTTCCCATGTGGGGACGTCGACAGGGGGTGAGGTATCCAGCACGGCGATACGTGCGTTAATCCGTCAGGTTACCGCGAACGAGAACCCGCGCAAACCGTTGAGCGACAGCAAGATCGCGGCAATACTGGCCGAGCAAAACATCAACGTTGCGCGTCGAACAGTAGCCAAATACAGAGAATCGTTGTCTATTCCTCCGTCGAACGAAAGAAAACAGTTGGTCTGACTTGCACTGCCGACGCGCCTAGATGATAGGTTATGCATCACCGTATCCACTGGATCATTGGGAGCAGCTTATGCAACTCGACATTACCGGCCACCAAATCGACCTTACCGACGCGCTACAGCAACATGTTCGCGGCAAAATGCGCAAACTCGAACGTCACAGCGACGAAATTACCCACATGCATGTGGTTTTGAATATTGAAAAACACAACCATCAGGCAGAAGCTACTGCCCACGTGCCGGGGGCTGAATTATTCGCCAACGCAGATGCCGAGGACATGTACGCAGCCATAGATTTACTTGCCGACAAAATCGACAGACAGCTGCTGAAGCACAAAGAAAAAAGCGTCGCTCGACAAAATGGCAGTCATCACAGAGCGTCGCGACACGACCAATAAACAGCGGGTTCGTTGTCGAATTACTGGCTCTGGCACGTTCAACCCTTAAACAACAGATCGAAAATCAGGTCGATATGAGCGATGTATTAACAATTAGCGAATTGGTCACACCGCAGTCCGTGCACTATGGCCTCGACGCCGGCAGCCGCAAGCGCTTGTTCCAAACCATGGCAGAGGCCTTTGTCGATCCAACAGCGCCCAATAAAGAAGAGGCGATCGATGAGATCTACGATGGGCTTGTTGAGCGCGAGCGTCTGGGTAGCACCGCCCTCGGTGATGGTGTCGCTATCCCGCACTGTCGCGTGAACTGCTCGCGCATTGCGGGCGCCTTTTATACGTTAGCTGAACCCATCGAATATGAAGCGCCAGACCAAAAACCCGTAGACCTCGTCTTTGT
>PBTJ01000056.1 GCA_002726925.1 Gammaproteobacteria bacterium
CTTAGCCTGAGGGCGCTTTTTTGCCTTGCCACTTACTGACTTACCTTGCCGCGAACGCTAACCTCTGTTTGAACTTGGAGTGAAGCCACCATGGAAATTTCGCCAATCACCCCGACCGTCGGCGCCGAAATCGCAGGCGCCAATCTTGCTGAACTTGGGCCTAGCGATGTGGCGATGATTAAGGAAGCGTTCTTCACTCACCATGTTCTAGTTTTCCGCAATCAAACCCTCACTCGAGACCAACACAAAGACTTTGGCCGCCTGTTTGGTGAACTGCATATCCACCCCTCTAAGCGCAACGGCATGAATCAAGAAGACCCTGAACTCTTCATGGTGAATACCAAGCCAGACGCCAAACTCACCAATGGTGAGGCTTGGCATTCCGATGTGTCCTGCGAAGAGATTCCGCCGATGGCCTCGATTCTCTATGTCACTCAGTGCCCGGAAAATGGCGGTGGAGACACGATGTTCGCCAATATGCATGCAGCCTTCGCGGAACTATCTACCGATATGCAGCAAATGCTGATCGGCAAGACTGCCTACCACGACGGCGAGATTGATCTGCGCAACTACGGCCTTCGCTTGCGCGATGGTCAAACCTACCCCAAGGCATCGCACCCCTTGATACCGGTACAACCGCAAAACGGTAAGCCTTACTTGTTTGCCAACCGCAGTTTTACTTCACATATTGAAGGCATTCCGCGCTGGGAAAGCGATATGCTGCTGCAGGGGCTTTACCAACGCACCGCCACTAACCCACGGATTCAATGCCGGGTGAAGTGGACACCGAATACTGTGGTGATGTGGGATAATCGCAGCGTACAGCACCATGCGATTTTGGATTACGCCGGTTTTGCAAGGTACGGGGAACGTGTATCAGTGTTGGATAGCGAAAGACCAAGCGCGTTTTGCCCGAATTGATCTCGGCTAACGCCAATCCTCGTTCAACTCCCGAACCAACTCTGAGGCGGTTTGTGGTCGTAGAACAGGGTCCTTACTCAAGCACTGCATTGCCAATGCTTCGAGTCTTTCGGGAACGGGAAACTGACCTATCGCGCTGGGGGCGATAGGGGTATCTTCCAAAGCACTGCGTTTTAGCTCCGCCATCGATTCCCCAACCGCTGGGTTTTCCCCGCATAAAATCTCATAGAGCACCGAGCCCAAGCTGAACACATCCGCGCGGCCATCAATACCAGTGTCACGGTTAATTTGCTCCGGCGACATATAGCAGATGCTGCCCTGCAGCTTGCCGCGACCGGTCATGGTTTTACCGGTACCGCCCTCTTTTTCGTCGGCGTTATGTGCTTCAGCATCGGTGCCGTCGGGATGCCAAACCTTGGCCAAGCCCCAATCAAGCAACAGCACCTCGCCGTATGGGCCGACCAAAATATTCTCAGGCTTAACATCGCGATGGATTACGCCATGGGTATGGGCGTACTGCAGCGCTTGGGCGATTTGCACCAGAACTTCTAGCAACTGTGTCAGGTCGTAGCGCTCGCGATAATCCAACACTTCGCGAAGCGTATAGCCATGCACCAGCTTCATGGTGAAGTAGAGTTTGCCCTTGCTGTCGCGACCAACCTCATAGGTAGGAACGGTGTTCGGATGCTGCAACAGCGCGGAGACTCGGGCCTCGCGCAGCAGTCGCTGCTGCTCAATCGGGTCATTCGCAAGTTCGGGCCGTAAGGTTTTGTAGCAAACCACGCGNGAGAGATGTAGGTCTTTGCANGACATGATCAGTGATTTGCCGCCGCGNGCGATGGTTTTGAAGTAGGCATAGCGGGTGCGGTAATTAATGCTTTCNGGCAGGGGTTTGTCCGTATCTTGCAAATACACCACGTCATAGGGCGCCGAGGTCTCGCNTTCTGCATTTTCAACCAGTCCTACACGCTGNGGAAATTTAATCACGATGCGCTTACCCGCTTTTCTCACCTAGCATGCTTGGAGCTTATAACGGCGTTTTCGAGGGCGATAGCAGCCGCGGCCACAAAATAGTCAGCTGTTCAACAAAGACGCATTTTACCAGCATTGGTATGCTCGCGTTTTCTCCACAGAACACGTTTCAGTGCATCCCAATACCGAACCCTCTCAAGCAATCGCTTGGCTGCGAGGCGCAAGCCCAATGCCATCTTTGGAGACGCTGGGCACTGCTGAAGCGCTACACCCATGGCTGCAACTCAGCACCTCTCTGANGCAAAAGCTACAGCACACCTTTGCAACCAAGCCAGGGCTAAGCCTGCTAGGCGAGGGCCTGGAGCCCGGCAATGTCTGGGAGCGCGAGCTGTTATCAACCCAACAGAACGTCTATGCACGGCATATCGCGTTGACCATTGACGGTGCGCNTATTGTGCTNGCCAGATCGGTGACGACTCAAGGNTCGGGTATGGNTGCGCTGACGAGCNTGAAGACTCGTCCGTTGGCGGAACTACTGTTTGAGGATTCGCAGTGGGAGCGCAGTCCTTGCATGCAATATCTGGCACTGGACGGCAGCGTTCCCGGCCGCGGCTGCCTTTGGCACAACCGNGNTTTTGATGCCGGCCTTATCGTGCAGGAGTTTTTTTTGCACGCCCTGCTCGCCAAGATCGANTCTTAAGTTTTATTCGGTTTCTAGATCTAGTGATAGCATTCTCTGTACGCAAAGGGAGAGGGAGCCGCCATGCCACGCTTTATTGATCTATCCGTGTCCATCGACAACAACGAACATAGTGATCATCCAGGCGGTAGNCCGANGGTGACCTATCGCAACCANGCNGANACCGCTAACGGTCTCGCGCACTTTTTTCCGGGATTGCAGGCCTCGGACCTACCTGAAAGCGAAGGCTGGGCGGTAGAGACGATCACCCTGTCGACCCACAATGGCACGCACATGGATGCGCCTTGGCACTTTCATTCNACCACCAACAATGGTGCTGATCGCGCCCCGNCAATTGATGAAACGCCGCTGGACTACTGCTTTAGGCCTGGGGTCAAACTCGACTTTCGACACTACGAAGACGGCTATCTGGTCAGCGCCGCAGACATTGAAGCCGAACTCGCACGCATCAAACACGACCTTCAGCCGCTCGATATTGTGCTGGTAAATACTCGGGCAGGGTCTGTCTTTGCAGAGCCCGGTTACGTNGACGCCGGCTGCGGCATGGGCCGGGAAGCCACCTTATATCTCACCGAGCGTGGGGTGCGCGTTGTAGGGACAGACGGCTGGTCGTGGGATGCACCGTTCAATCACACCGCCAAAAAGTGGGCGGAGAACCCCGATCCCAGCATGATCTGGGAGGGGCACAAAGCNGGGCGGGAGATTCCTTACTGGCAAATGGAAAAGTTGCATAACTTAGAGGCGCTACCGGATCACGGTTTCACCGTCGCCTGCTTTCCTGTGAAGATCGCCAACGCTAGTGCTGGCTGGACTCGCTGTGTCGCGATGATCGATGGCTAGTGGAGTTGATACATGCGCAGCACTCGGGTGAAGCAAATAATTTTACTGCGTTTTGACCCGCTGCCGACGCACCCACCAGACCACCAAAAATATGATGAGTACTAATGGCGTTAGCGCCGCCAAGCCCAGACCGAGCAAAAATCCTGGGCGGTTACGCATACCTTTGTTCAACACGGTTTGGCCCTGATTATAGTCCTCTGCTACCGGCAGCACGCCGCGGTCTAAAGCCCATGCTTGAAAAGCTGCCCGCATCGCGGCAAAGCGATCAGGCTCGCTGGCGCTTAAATCTTGGCTCTCGGTAGGGTCGTTTTTTAGGTTGAATAGCTGCCACTTGCCGACATTGGCAATGCGGTTAAACACCAGCTTATGGTCGCCTTGGAACCACGCCTTGTTGCCACCCAACTCATACCCAAAACCATCCTCGTTGCCACGCACTGCTTGAGCTTCACTCCTGAGCAACGGCAGCAGGCTCCTGCCTTCAAGCTCATCAGGCACCGCAACACCAGCCAGCCCCAGAACCGTGGGCACGATGTCAGTTGCCCAGCCTAGTGCTGGACTCACGCCGCCAGGCTCTTGGGGCACCACGCTCACCCCTCCGTGGGCCCCGCTAATTACCAAGGGCACCCGGAGACCGCCTTCTCCAGCAAAAAACTTGTACCAAGACAATGGACCTACAGCAGCGCTGGCCCATGCGGGGCCAATGTCGTGATAGCTGTCTCGCTCGCCCAAGGTTTGAGCGTCAGTGTTGTAGTCGACTAAGCGCATCCACAGTTGAAAGGGCCCCACCGGAGCCTTGGAGTCCGGCGCTTGGTGTCGGGTAACAATCGAACCTTCTGCACCATTGTCTGACAAGAAGATAAATACGGTGTTGTCTAGCTCGCCAATCTGCTCGATATGCTCGATCAAGCGACCGACGTGAAAGTCCATGGCGTCTACCATGCCCGCGTATACCGCCATGCCACGAGCCTCGAAGGATTGCTGCTCAGCGCTCAGCGATTGCCAGGCAGGAGTGGTGGGCATCTCACGCCCTTCGAGCACCGCAGGCAAAACACCCGTGCGCGCCAAACCCTCACTGCGCGCTGTGCGCAAGTCATGCCACCCACCGGTGTAGCTTTGCAAATACTTATCGCGAAATGCCGCTGGTGCTTGCACGGGTATGTGCACTGCTTGAAAGGACACGTAGGCAAAGAACGGTTGCTGCGACTGATTACCAATGTACTCAATGGCTTTATCGACTAGGTATTCGGACGAATAGAAGTTCTCAGGCAATGTCGTGGGTTCACCGTCTTCAAACCAATTGGCTTCGGCGTAAATCGGTAGGTAAGAGCGCTGACGCCAATTATCTGCGCCGGTGTCAGCCAACATCAACGTACGGTCGAAACCGCGCTCACTGGGCTTCTCGCCATCGCTAAAACCAAGGTGCCACTTACCGCTCATCAGCGTTCTGTATCCAACACTTTGGAGCATCTCAGCAACGGTTGGAATATCGGTTTTCAGCACGCCTTGATAGGCCGGCGCATGGGCCTGGTCTTCGGGTATGGCTTCCGGAATATTCGCCACACCTGCAGTGTGACTGTCGAGCCCGGTCATCAACATAGCCCGCGTCGGTGCGCAGGAGGCCGCTACATGGAAGTTGGAAAAGCGCATACCCGACGCCGCCAGGCGATCGATATTGGGGGTGCTGATTTCACTGCCGTATGACCCCAAATCCGCAAAACCCAAATCGTCTGCCAACAACAGAACAATGTTTGGTCGCTTCGATTCCAGCGTGTCAGCCGATCCAAAGACGGGGCTTATTGCGGCCGTAGCCGCACAGCAAAAAAGCGCGGCGCGAACTGTGAATTGCAGGAATTCGACACTCAGAATATTTGTCACGTTGGCCCGCTTGGGTGCACACGAGGGGTGGCAATTCTGACAGAAACGTTACCCTTTGCCAGTGTCTGAACCGAAGCCGTTCACCGTCTTCAATCCGTTCAACCAGCTGGGCATACTGCACGATATACCGGGGGAATTTCATGTTTGATCTACCGCAGCGTGCTTTCGATATTGCCGCCCAAGTCGAATCTTTTTTTCAACAACGTGTACTGCCCAACAACAAACTCTGGGAGCAGCAGGCGAAGAGCGGACAACCTGTGCCAGACATTCAGCAGGCGCTTCGCGCCGAAGCCAAAGAACTTGGCCTTTGGAACATGGCGCTACCAAGGCTTGCTGACGATGAACCCGGGCTGCGACTGACAAACTTGGAATTCACCGCGGTAGCGGAGATTTTAGGTCGGCTGGAATGGGGCTCCCATGTTTTTAATTGTAATGCCCCAGACGTGCCGAACATGGAACTGCTGCAGCTCTTTGGTAACCAAGAACAAAAGCGGCAGTGGTTAGCCCCCTTACTTGAGGGCGAGATTGGTTCCGCCTTTGCCATGACAGAGCCCTATGCCGCGTCATCGGACCCAACCAATCTGCAGACGCGAATCGAGCGCGACGGCGACGAATACGTGATTAACGGTCGCAAATGGTTTGCCTCTAATGGCTCCCACAGCAGATGCGAGCTATTAATACTGGTAGGCGTCACAGACTCGGAGGCTAAGAAGTCCCAACGCCAGTCGCTTGTGCTGATTCCCCGAAACACACCGGGTATCGATGTAGTGCGCAACTTGCCGGTATTTGATCACCTGTCCCAGACGAACCTGCACCCCGAACTTGAGTTCACCAATGTGCGGGTGCCTGTCAGCAATTTGCTAGGCGATGAAGGTGCGGGATTTGCCATCGGTCAGGCGAGGCTGGGGCCAGCGCGCCTGCATCACTGCATGCGCGCCATTGGTGAGTGTGAGGTGCTGCTTAGTTTGATGGTGAGGCGCTCGCAAAGCCGCAGCACTTTTGGCAAACGCATCGACGAGTACAGCTCAACTCAAGCCGCCATCAGTCTTTCACGTATCGAGCTAGACCAGTGTCGGCTGCTCGTACAGCGCGCCGCCCACTTGCTCGATACCATCGGCAACAAGGCAGCGCGGAAACAAATTTCCATGATCAAAGTGGCTGTGGCCAAGGTTTACCAAGACATCGCAGATCGATGCATTCAGTTGTTTGGCGCTCGCGGTGTTACTGGCGATACCCCGGCCGCACGAGCGTTTGGCAAGGCACGCGCGTTCCGTATTTATGACGGCCCAGACGAAGTGCATCTGCAAACCATTGCGCGACTGGAAGCGGGCGAACAATCGTTGTTGGGGTTAGAGCACTACCTGCACGAATAATATTTGCTCAAGGGAAGCCAGGCCTCAAAGGCCTAGGCATAAGGCACGCCTTGAGTCTCGGTGTATAGGCTATAAACCGACTGCGAGCCGGTCATAAACAGACGATTACGGTTCTCACCGCCGAAGCAAACATTAGAAATAGTCTCGGGCATATGGATAGCGCCAATCTTGTCTCCATCTGGTGCAAACACATGCACCCCGTCCTCAGCGGCGCCTGCCCAGCCGGCACTACTCCATACGTTGCCATCGACATCTACCCGAAAACCATCCGGTACGGCAGTGCCCAAATCACAGAAAACGCGATGATTCGCCAATGTGTTGTCATCGGTGACATCAAAGGCATGTATTTGACGAGGGTGCCCTGGCTTGTGCGAAACGCCGGTGTCGCTGACATAAAGAATTTTGTAGTCCGGTGAGAATGCTAGACCGTTGGGTTTTTCCAACGTTTCATCGACCACTTTGGCTGCGCCGGTGTTCGTGTCAATGCGATAGACACGGGTGGGCAATTCAAGCTCACCCTTATGCCCTTCATAATGCCCAAGGCTGCCGTAGCCGGGGTCGGTAAACCAAATGCTGCCATCGGGGTGTACGACCACATCGTTCGGCGCGTTTAGTCTTTTGCCTGCAAAGGCGTCAAGTAACACCGTGACAGAACCATCAATTTCTGTGCGTGTTACCCGGCGTCCATGCTCACAGGTCACCAGCCGCCCTTGCCGGTCCCGGGTGTTGCCGTTGGCGTAGTTCGCGCCATGACGAAATACATGCGTCGATCGGTCGATGGCTGACCAACACATCACTCGGTCATTGGGTATGTCACTAAAGAGCAGGCGCTGCTGGTCGCCAAACCACACGGGGCCTTCGGTCCAGCGCCCGCCAGTCCAGAGTCGTTCAAGCGCCGCGCTGCCCAGCACGTACTGTCGAAATCTTGAATCTAGTACCTCAATAGCCGGGTCGGGATAGCGCACAGGCTGGCTCCAGTCGCGGTCTAACAAATAATCCATTTCCCAAGACTCCTTCATGTCTGCTCGGCTAACATAACGCGCTACTCGCTAGATCAGCAATTACATAGAGAACCTTGATGCTCACTGAAGAAGAGAAATTCCGCTTCGATTTACAGGGTTTTTTGGTGCTGCCCAACGTGCTCACAAGGGCGCAATGCGAGACGCTTTCTCAACTAGCCGATAGCGCTTGGCCACCGCAGCCTGACGATGGGGCCTTTCGGCGCAGGGAGGCCGTCAGCCGCTGGGGCAGTGAATTTTTGAATCTGATCGATCATCCGCAGGTGCTGCCCTACCTTGTTGAGCTAATCGGACCACGCCTTCGCGCCGATCATGACTACTGCATTTTTATGCAACCCGGCGCGCCCGGTCTGCCCATTCACGGCGGTCCGATGCGCTACGAGAGCGACCACTGGTACCACTATCACGATGGCATGATGCGCAATGGGCTGATGGTAGCAACTTGGGCGCTCAACGATGTCGGGCCCGATGACGGCGGTTTCATATGCATTCCGGGCAGCCACAAAACCAATTTTATTCAAGCCGTACCAAAAGCAGTGCTCCGGCAAGAGACTCGACCAGATTATGTAGTTCAACCTCAATTGCGTGCTGGCGATGTGCTCATTTTTACCGAAGCCCTGATTCACGGCACGGCGACCTGGCAGGGTTCGCAGGAACGCAGAACACTGCTCTACAAATACAGCCCGCCGCACTCTAGCTGGGCCAGGGTGCCCTATAATCTGGTGGACTATCCCAACGCATCACCACAGCAACAGCGACTCATGGCTCCTGCTTCAGTAGAGGATCACGCCAAGGTTATAGATCCTGCAGAGGACTAGCCTATGCACAAACGACATGCCCTGACCTTCGTCAGCATCACCGTGTTTTTGGACACGGTGGGCTTTGGGGTCATTGTACCGGTGCTACCGCAGTTCTTGGTGCTAATCGGTAATGTCAATCTATCCGATGCCTCAGCGCTCAGCGGCTATCTGATCTTCAGCTACGCGGTGACGAATTTTATGTTCGCGCCCATGCTCGGTAATTTAAGCGATGCCTATGGGCGCAAACCGTTACTCGTGACATCGCTCTTCGTTTACGGCGGGGCATATTTGCTATCGGGTTTTGCCACTGCGCTATGGATGTTGTTCCTAGGCCGCTTGCTTACCGGCATTACTAGCGCAACCTACGCGATCGCGAACGCACTGATCGCTGACGTTAGCACAGCCGAGGATAAGGCCCAGAACTTTACTTTATTAGGCGTGGCGTTTGGTCTGGGCTTTATTGTCGGCCCGGCGCTGGGCGGCATCATCGGCGCCTGGGATCTGCGTGCACCTTTCTTCATTGCGTCGGGGCTTGCGTTCATTAATACCCTTTATGGCCTGATCTTCTTTCGCGAAACACTGGCGCCAGAAAATCGGCGTCCCTTTGAGTTAAAACGAGCGAGCCCGTGGGGGGCGCTAACGCAGCTGAGCAAGTACCCGCTGCTGATTGGTCTAGTGATCGCGGTCTTTCTCAACAATATCGGGTATCACATTTGGCCGTCTAACTGGAATTTCTACACCATCGAAACCTTTGCATGGACACCCTTAGACGTTGGTCTTTCCATGGCCTTTGTCGGTGTCATGTCGGTGATTGTGCAAGGCGGACTACTGCGCATCGTCATTCCCAAATTCGGTCCGGTGCGCTGCGCTTACTTTGGCATCACGGCAACCATTGTTGCCTTTGTAGGGGTCGCAACTGCAGGCAGTTCGGCAGCGCTATTTTTCTGGTGTGGTATGTCATCATTGGGCGGGTTGGCGGCTCCATCGGTGAACAGCATATTGTCCAACCAGGTGGCCGCCGACAGCCAGGGCGAATTACAAGGCATCATGGCCAGCGTGAGCAATGTCGCTATGATCGTTGGCCCCCTATTGCTGACACAGACGTTCACCTACTTCACGTCCGACAGCGCACCCCTGTATCTGCCAGGTAGCGCTTTTTGGGTCGCAGCAATATTGACCTCGGCCGCGCTGATCATTTTCTTTCAGCAGATTCGCCGGCTGCCCAACCCTGCCGGTTAAGGCCTATGGACATGGTTAAGCACAAGCAAGTGACGTGGGATACCCAAGCAACACCGTTAAATGCTTATATGCCCTCCTCATTGGCAACCTTGGCAATCAAGCCAACAACCTGAGCGACTGAATAAGGAATTTCCATGGATCTAGGCTTAAAGAACAAAAACGTTATTGTTACCGGCGGCACTCGAGGCATTGGGCTCGCCGCAGCGGCAGCTTGCGCCGCAGAAGGTGCGAATGTGTCTATCTGCGGACGCACGCAGGAGAGTTTGGATGACGCGGTTGCGGCCTTAACAAAACACGGAAGCAAGATTCACGGGGCAATTTGTGACGTGTCCGATGCCGAGCAAATCAAGGCCTATATTGCCGCGGCAGAAAGTGCCATGGGCTCCATCGATGGACTGGTGAACAACCCCAGCGGTTTCGGCAACACCGATGACGAAGACAGCTGGGCCAGAAGCATGGACATTGACGTGATGGGCGTCGTGCGCTGCACATGGGCGGCGACCGAGGCACTGAAAGTCAGCAAGGGCGCTATCGTCAATGTGTCATCTATCTCAGGCATTGGCGCTTCCGCAGGCTCCGCTGCCTATGGGGCAGTAAAAGCCGCGGTCATACAAATGACGCAAACCCATGCCAAGAACATGGCGCCAGACCACATTCGCGTGAATTGTGTTGCGCCGGGCTCTATCGAGTTCCCCGGCGGTTTGTGGGACCAAGCCAAGCAACATGCTCCGGCTATGTACAACGGTGCGCTGTCTGGCATTCCTTTTGGGCGCATGGGCGAGCCAGAGGAAGTAGGCGAAGTAATCGCGTTTTTGCTATCCGCCCGAGCGTATTGGATTACCGGCCAGACCGTCTCAATAGACGGTGGCCAAAACCTTTAGGTTTGCGAGAACTCATAAAGAAAAAAACCGTAAAAGCGGGCTTTTTCTGGGCTAGCGGCAAGCTAACTGCGTTTGCGCGGCGGCCATAACATCAGCATGGGCGTGCGTTTCATGTAGTCGACGTACTCTGGATCATTACCCCAACGTTTGTTGCCGCGGCTCTCCAGCATGCGAACACCACTGATGGCGGTAAGCAGTACCACCACCCAAATCAGGGATAGCAGCAAATAAATCTGATTGCCCTGCAAGGTGGGCATTGCAATCACCGCAATACCGGCCCAAAGAAAAATCTCACCGAAGTAGTTGGGATGCCTCGACCACGCCCAAAGCCCGGTCGTAATAAAGGCATCGGCATTCGCGGGATCTGCACGAAAGGCTGTCTTTTGCCGATCAGCAATCACCTCGATGGCAAAGCCCGCAATCCACATGGCGAGCCCCAGATAAAAGGCCAGCTCAGGCGCCACTTTGGTGCTGGAGGTAATAGCCCCAAGACCCGCACTGACCGTGACGAAAACCCACGCACCCTGCAACGTCCAAGTCATAAAGAATGTCGGAAACGATACCTTGATGCTGCGAAAGCGGCGGTCCTCGCCGGCCTTTTGAATTCGAAAAAATAGAAACGGCCCCAGCCGCAGCGCCCAGATCAGCACCAAACCAACAATGACCAAGGAACGAACGTCAAAGGCTGCGCTGAGGTAACAGCCCGCGAGCACCAACACCATATAGGTCAACGAGCCGGTGAGATCAAAAAAATGCTCGGATTGGGCAAACCAAGCGTGAATGAAAATTACCCACTGCACGGCAAAGGCAAATACCCCGCACCAGACAAAAACCGACAAGTCGTCGTACAGGATACCCTGGTCGGAGCCAGCCCACGCTACCACAATTGCCATTAGAACCGCCCCAATCGAACCCAAAATTCCGATGATCCATTGCTGCATATTCTGCCTCTCTCGTGTTACTCAGCCCGCCTGCTCTCGCCACTAGGCCATCGCTCCCCCAAACGGCCCTCCTGCCATTGCGGAAACTTGGTCATTACCGCCGTAAAAAGCGGATCAACTAACCATCGATCCAGCCAGCGCCGCAGGCTTTGTCGGTGCTGGTTGTCAAACCAAGGTCGATCCACCGAAGCAAACTGACGCACAAAGGGCATAACGGCAAGGTCTAATAATTGCGGCGTGGTTCCCAGCAGGTAGTCGTGGTGACGAAGATTGGCTTCAAATCGGTCCAAATGGCCAGCCGCCAAATCGCGATATTCTTCTCGGCAGCGGCCAGCGCCAGGTCGATGGTATTTGTACGCATCCAGATGCGGTTTGAACTTTTCGTCGAAGGATCGAGCCTGCTCGAGTTGTTCTGCCTGCGTCGCCAACGCAAACCATTGGCTCTCGGGGGGCAGGGCCCAGCACATGATGTCCAAACTCTCATCGATCACGCCGCCGTTCGCTGTTTGCAGCACTGGCACCGTGCCCTTGGGTGAGATCGCCAACATGCTCGCCGGTTTGTCTCGCAGCAGCACCTCACGCAGTTCGAGTTGCGCACCCTGAACCATCAGCGCCATACGGGCACGCATAGCATAGGGACAGCGCCGGAAGCTGTAGAGAATCGTCACGGAAAAAGCCGGAGCGTCATTGACTTAAGATTGCTGCGCAACGCCGGGTAACTCAGCAATGTTCTCGGCCCAGGATACCTTGGACTGGCACCAAACCTGCGAGCGCGGTGCCAACTGCGCCAATTCATCTAGGAGCCCGGTGCGAATACCCAGCATGCGTTGTCTTTTGGGCACATCTTCGACCACCGAAGTGGCATACAGATGTGAGCCACAATGGGCGCAGAAACCCAGTTCACGCCGATTCCCGCTGTCGCCCACCTTAAAGTAGAGCTTGGGCTGGCCGCTGAGCAGGGTGAAGTCGTCCTCTTTTACCTGAACAATACTGCGATAGGGCCCGCCAGACATTTTCTGACAATCGGTGCAGTGACAAATAACGACCCGGCTAGGATTTGCTTGGGCCTCGAAGGTAATGTCACCACAGTGACAGCTGCCATGTATGGTAATACGTTCTGACATCTTGCCCCTGCTCCTGTGTCGTTTTAAACGCGCCAATGGTTTGCAACTGTCGGCCATGCTCAAGAATGGATCAAGCGTTATGCGTTTCTGAATGCTGACCTTTTGCCTATCGTACAACCCAAGCGAGCAAATTGTCTTCAACGTGTCAGGACAAAAGTTGCGTGTCCTATGCGCTTGTTCCGCCACCTCAAAAGCGTCGGCTCCAATCCAACCTCCACCGGTCATACACCTCTGGGTGGCTGGGCCACCGTTCTCGTCGCCAGCTTGATCGGTTTGCAGGCCAGTCTGGGTCTGTTCATTAGCGACGATCTTTTTTACGCCGTTCCGTATAACAGCGTAGTGAGCGATAGCAGCGCTTGCGGGCTGGCACCACCGCATCATTACCCTGATGCAAATCGCTCTGGTTTATTTTGCTCCAGCACCCGTGCTTGACGAGCTCTACTGAACGTACCCGTTACGAGGCCGGATTACCCCAGCAAGAATTGTTTTAGCTCGCCCAGGTCAGCGAAACGATAACTAGCCTCGGTGAAACGTTGGCGCGCAGTGAACGGATGGTAGATCGCCGCACAGTCAATGCCTGCCGAAACTGCTGAACGCAGGCCGCGCTCGGAATCTTCGATGACCAAGGCTTGGCTGGGTTCAATGCCAAAGCGCGACAGCGCCAACAAATACGGCTGCGGATCGGGCTTGCTCTTTTCGTATTGGGAGCGCGTAAGAATGAAATCCATATGGCGCACGACATCGGGTGTTGTCGACGTTCTTGGCTGGCCATCGAGCGCGTGGATGAGATCGAAATCCACGTCTCGCGACGTGGTCACGATGGCCAGTTGAAAGTACTCGGCCAACTCAGCGATTAAATCATCAACACCCGCAATGGTAATAGGCCGAGTGCTCAGCAACTGCTGATAGCGGGCGTCTCGCGCATCACGCAGTTGATCCACCTTAGCTTCATCGCAGCCAGCGGCGCGGGCCAAAGCCCAAGGATCGGCGCCCACTGCCATATTTTGAATGTAATCGGTTTCTCGCAGCGCAATGCCAAGGGTTGCCAGCTGCTCCTGAATTGCCTGCAGATACAGCGGCTCGGTATTCACCAGTACGCCATCGTGGTCGAAGAGTAGGTGGGTGTATGTCACGCGAACGGATAGGCCAGGGCGGTTTTACTAAGCCACCTTGTAGCGATCTATCTGAATGTCCTCTTCGCCAATGTCCGAGTAGTTATCGGTCACTCGACCCCGAATGTATTCCTGCCACGAGAAGGCGCGATAGCGCGGGGTTTCCGCGCCTGCCAACCACGGCTCGACAACTGCATCGACTTTCGGTTGATAGAAGAACGGTATGCTAATGCGTCCTTGAGGAGCGGTGATCGGCACTACTCGGTGTACGCCAGCAGTGCACCGATCATTGGTCCAAACCTGCAAAATATCCCCCACGTTCACCACAATGGCGCCAGCGAGTGGCGGTACGTCAATCCAGCCATGGGCGCGCGATCGCGCCTGCAAGCCACCGCAGTCGTCCTGCAAAAGCAGGGTAATCGCGCCCGGATCGGTGTGGTGATGCAGCGCCATATCGCCAAGGGGTGTTACCGAATCGCGCTCAGCGGCAGGTACAGGGTCCTGCGCTGGGTAGAAATTCAATCGCGCAGCGCTGGTATGAGCAGATCCAAAGCCTCGCTCCATGGTGCTGTCAGCTGCGTCGGCAGGCAAACC
>PBTJ01000057.1 GCA_002726925.1 Gammaproteobacteria bacterium
CTGGGCTCGAACCAGCGACCCAATGATTAACAGTCATTTGCTCTACCAACTGAGCTAAGGCGGAGTAGTCTTGTGGGGAAATTGTCACCCCTCGAGAGCGCTAGCATTCTAATCCGTGACAACCCAATTGCAATACTCTGTGCGCTTGATTTCGGCGCCGAAAGCCCTCCTGACGTCATCGCTGACGCCGAAAATACCGCTGCACTTGCCGCTTATTTCCGTCCGCTCGAATATGCAGCGTCACTTGCAAACGATTGGGTGCAAGCAGTTGGTAGCGCTCCACCACACTGATGCCATTCGTTCTCGAAGCGACAACTAAAACGTCCTCCTCCCAACCCGCTTGCACCTCCCAAATGCCGCGTTCCCGCTCGCCCCAACTAACATCGCGATAGACACCAGGCTCATGTTTCACGCCCATCGAGTCTTCGGCTAACTCAATGGTCATGCGCCGCGCCTCAAGCACCTGAAAGTCATAGGCGACGAAGGCGAGTCCCGAGCCTCGTCGGATTCTCTCTATCTCTGCCCGCGTCGATAACCGATCATCGCCACGACGGCCATCGGGTCGCATCGCCGAACTCACGTCATCTGACGATGCCGTATCCACTAACCAAGTTCCAGAGAGCGGGATGCTTCGGCTCGGAGAGGACTCAAGCTGCAATCCACCACAACCCCCCAAATACAGCGAGACTAGGAGTGCGAGACACGTATACCAACTGCGCGCGTGCATATTTGACTGCCCTATAAGCGCAAAAACTGCTGTTGCGTTTGCAATGCTTGTGCGGTGTCGTCGATCAGCGCCTGCATGATTTGCGCGACTGGCTTCACGTCGTTGAAGTAGGCAATGGACTGACCGGCTCCTGAGTGGATCAACGGCTCAATATCATGCTCCTCGATGGCGCCTAATAGGTCGCCTACAAGAACATCTTGATACGGCATTTTTAAGGGGGCAGGTGCGCCCTCGGCCTCCCAAGCTTGACTCCAGCCGGTACGTACCTGACGAAACGGCTTGCCGCTCTCAGACCGGGTGATGACAGTATCGGCGCTGCCTGCCTGTATGAGTTTGTCGCGGTTGACCGGATGCATGTCACCCTGGTGCTCCGCGGACAACAACCACGCCGTTCCTAGCCAAACCCCCTGTGCCCCCATGGCCAATGCCGCAGCAATATGCCGGCCTGTTGCCACACCGCCTGCAACAAGCACAGGTATGTCGCCTGCAGCGTCAACGATTTGGGGCACGAGCGAGTAAGTACCGATAGGTCCGGTATGCGCTCCCGCGTCGTAGCCTTGGGCCACAATGATCTCGACGCCGGCGGCAACGGCCTTGGCAACATGGTGCGGACTGCCAATCAGCGCCAGTGTGGCCTTGCCCCGATCCTTGGCTTCGGCAACCACATCTGCAGGGGCACCGATACCGCAGGCGAGCATATCGACATCGCTCTCCATCACAGCCCGCAGTTGAGCCTGCTCAATTTCCTTAGAACGAATAAAGCGCGTGCGCATGCCGGGCTTGCTCGCCTTGGGCACCTCGAAGTGATCGATCAGCTGCTGCACAAACTCCGTATGTTCTTGCGGAATTTCCGCCTGAATGGCTTCGCGAGAGTTGTGTTCGGGCATGCCCGGCGGCAAAACCAAGTCCACCCCGAATGGACGATTACCCACAAGGCTCCGGATTTGCGTTAACTCTTGGGTAATTTCTTCTGGGAAACGCCGCGTGGCACCGTAAACGCCGAAACCGCCAGCATTGGTTATGGCGGCCACGGTCTCGACATCATGCGCGAAGCCGAAGATCGGGCTGTCGATTCCAAATCGATCACACATTGGACTCCATATTGCGCTCACGCCTACCCCCAGTTCTTGGTGTTTGTCAGCGCCCATTATTACTGGGCACATACTCACTGACAAACACCTATAGGACCTCAGCCCTTGGGGTTGGTGACGCTGATGCGAGCCTTATTGCGCTTCACAGTATTCGGTCCGATGCCCTTAACCTCCTCTAGCTCTTCCACCGAACGAAACGGACCCACCTCGTCGCGATATCGAATGATGGCCTGCGCCTTTGCCGCGCCCACGCCGACTAGGGTTGAGGCGAGCTGTTCTGCGCTGGCAGAGTTCAAGTCTACAGATCGCTGTTGCGATGCCGCTTGAACCTGCGGTTGCGCGCTAGCACTTGTCAACGCAAGCATCATTGGCGCTTCGCTCGCAGCCGCCATCGCATGTGGCAGCGCGAGACACAATGCGAGCAAGAGAGCGGCAGCCATACCCTGCGTTTGCCTGGATTCGGGTTGGACGCCGTGGTTCTGCGCTAACGCGCTTCGTGTTATCAACATATCGATCTCCCGAGTTATGGAGATTCGACATTACGGGCCGCCCAACATCTGCCATAGAGCGAGGTGCTGAAGATCATGTGAGTGATTGCGCTATTTAACGCGAGCTATGAACTTGTTTCAGGCCGAATCTGCTCACCTGCGGTATCCACAGATGCTGGCAATTGGCCACNCAATTTACTCAGCGCGCTNTCGGAGGCCGCTAGCGACTTTTTAAGTTTGCGCACCTGNATGCGCAANGGAAAGTGCCGAAGCCAATTGTAAAACCAGCCNAGAAAGATACCCAGCAATAACGCCATCAANAGCCACCAAAAAATACTGAGGGTAAATGGTGTCTGCCAGCTTACGAAGTTAAGAGCCACCTGTTGCTGGTTCACCGCCAGTGCGGCAAATACGAACACGAGGGCGAGAATGCTGATGAAGAGTAGAGATTTAAGCCACGTCACGGGACGATCCGGCGTAACACATNGTTAGGAATTTTCATTATCCGCTTGGCTGCGTTCTAAGGCCTCATTGACGCGATCACGCAGTTCCTTGCCAGGTTTGAAGTGGGGCACATGCTTACCAGACAAACCAACCGACTCACCNGTTTTAGGGTTACGGCCAATACGCGGTGCACGGTAGTGCAGCGAAAAACTGCCAAAACCCCGCACCTCGATACGACCGCCGGAAGCTAGGGCGCCAGACATTTGTTCGAGCATGGTCTTCACCGCCAACTCGACGTCTTTGTTGGTTAACTGCAGGCCGCTACCCTTCGCCTGAGCATTGACCATGCGATCAATCAATTCAGACTTTGTCATGCTAGAACTCGACATCAATGAACTTATCTAATCAGATTATCCGGCTTGGCGAACAACTAGGCAGAGCCTAGTCGTCTTCCGGCTTGTTCATCTGAGCCTTGATCAGATCGCCCAGTGTTGCAGGACCACCGCGGTCGCTTTCCTGCTGCTGATGATCCTTCACGGCCTGTCGCTCTTCTTCCATGTCTTTCGCCTTGATCGACAGACCGATGGTGCGGTTCTTGCGATCTAGATTGACGATTTTCACTTCCAGTTCTTCGCCTTCTTTCAGCACATTGCGCGCATCTTCCACACGATCAATGCTGATTTCCGATGCTTTCAGTATGCCGGTGACATCTTCCACCAACTGGATAACCGCCTCTTTCGGCTGCACTTCNAGCACCTTACCTAGCACGATTTCGCCGCGATCATGCTCTGCCGCATAGTCTGAGAATGGGTCTTTCTCCATTTGTTTGATGCCCAGTGAGATGCGCTCACGTTCCGGATCAACAGACAAAATAATGGTCTCGATTTGCTCGCCCTTGGAATAACGACGCACGGCAGTTTCGCCGGGCTCGTTCCACGAAATATCAGACAGATGCACAAGGCCGTCGATGCCACCTTCCAAGCCAATGAAGATACCGAAATCGGTAATAGACTTGATGGTGCCGGTAATGGTGTCGCTCTTCGCATGGGCGATGCTGAACGACTCCCATGGATTNGGACGACACTGCTTGATNCCCAAGGAAATGCGGCGGCGCTCCTGATCAATATCTAGCACCATCACTTCGGTCTCATCACCAACGGANACAACCTTGGATGGATGGATATTCTTATTGGTCCAGTCCATTTCAGAAACGTGNACCAAGCCTTCCACGCCTTCTTCGATTTCAGCGAAGCAGCCATAGTCGGTGAGGTTCGTGACCGTTGCCATCACGCGAGCACCCTCGGGATACCTACGCACGATATCTGCCCACGGATCATCGCCTNGTTGCTTCATACCAAGGCTGACGCGGTTCTTTTCACGGTCAAACTTCAAAATGCGCACGTCGACTTCGTCGCCTACGTTAACCATTTCACTTGGATGACGAATACGCTTCCAGGCCATATCGGTGATGTGCAACAGGCCGTCAACGCCACCGAGGTCGACGAACGCGCCGTAGTCGGTCAAATTCTTNACGATACCCTTAACGTCTTGGCCTTCCTGCATGGAAGCCAACAACTCTTCACGCTCGTGGCTGTTTTCTTCTTCCAGCACTGCACGGCGCGATACCACAACGTTGTTGCGTTTTTGGTCGAGCTTGATGACCTTAAATTCTAGTGGCTTGCCTTCCANATGGGCGGTTTCGCGCAGCGGACGAATGTCCACCAAAGAACCCGGCAAAAAGGCGCGGATATCGCTGACATCGACCGTAAAGCCACCCTTGACCTTACCGTTGATGATGCCAATAACGACTTCGCCTTGTTCGCTGGCTTCTTCCAGCTTTTCCCAGCTTTCAGCGCGACGCGCTTTTTCGCGGGACAGGCGTGTTTCACCGAAGCCGTCGTCTACCACCTCCATCGCGACCTTAACCCGGTCGCCTATGCTCAGTGTGCAAACGCCTTCTTCGTTGAGAAATTGATTTTTCGGGATAACCCCTTCGGACTTCAGTCCGGCGTGAACGACAACCCAGTCGTCGTCAATATCTACCACCGTGCCGGTTACGATGGATCCGGGCGCCATCTCGATGGTGTTTAGGCTTTCTTCAAATAGGTCGGCAAATGATTCGCTCATAGTATTGGTCAGCCGAGGGAGCTCATGACGNTTGCGTGAGCCTGCCAGACGGCGGAACTCTCCNTTGGTTGGTTAGTGTTAATGCAGTGGAAAAAGTTCCCCACCAAATCGTGGCCAAAAAACAACTGCATCAGGGCGAACCCTGGCGGCGTTACTGACGACGATCCTTTACTCAGCCTTGCTGGCTAGCTGCGCCATGACTGTCGCCACTACCTCATCGATTGTCATCTGGGTACTNTCAACAATCAGCGCATCTTCCGCAGGCCTGAGCGGCGCTACTGCACGTTCTCTGTCCCGTGCATCACGCTCTTGGATCTGCTCGAGAAGGNCGCGCAAATTAACACCCAAACCTTTGTTTTTCAACTGGTTATAGCGGCGTTCAGCACGCGCTTCGGCAGACGCATCGAGAAATATTTTCACTGACGCATCGGGAAATACGACAGTGCCCATATCACGCCCATCCGCCACCAAACCCGGAGCTTTGCGGAACTCACGCTGCAGAGTCAGTATCGCATCGCGTACCGGTGGTAGCGCCGCCACGATAGATGCACTGCTACCCGCATCCTCGGTACGTATGGCATCGGTAAAATCATCGCCGCTGACCTTCACCCACCCAACTCCGAACACAATATCCAATAGCGGACACAAATCCGCCAATGCTGTGGCGTCATCCAGCGGGATACCCTGGCGCAGTGCTGCCACGGCGATGATGCGATACAACGCGCCGCTGTCGAGCAAGTGCCAACCCTTGATCTCGGCGATGGCGCTGGCGACCGTGCCCTTGCCCGCACCGCCAGGGCCATCAAGGGTGAGCATGGGTACGGCGGAAATTGAAGCTGAAGTCACGGGGCCATAATCCCTGTTATCTCGTAATGTTTATTGTGGCTCATCGGCAGCTTGACGCTTTGCCACCGCTGCGCGCAGCAGTGCCAAACCGGTGGCTTCGTCGCCCAGCTGTATCGCGCTGGCTAAGGCTTCCAAGCTTTGACGGTAATCATCAAGTGCCTCGCTCAATGCCCCGCGATTGAGCCGCATGATCCGCCACCACAAATCAGGGTTGGCTGCCGCGATGCGCGTAAAGTCACGAAAACCACCGCCGGTGAGCGGCAGGTATTCGTCGGTTACCTGCCCCATGAAGGCGAAGGCTAACAAATGTGGTAAGTGGCTGGTCGATGCCAGCGCAGCGTCATGGTCTTGGGGGCTCATGCTCACCACTGACGCTCCTAGGGCCTGCCAAAATTCCGCACAAATTCGTTGGCTCTCTGCAGCCGTTTGCTGCAGCGGCGTGATGACCAGGGTGCAGCCGTCAAATAGAGAGGCGTCTGCCGCCTGCGGGCCGCTTTTTTCGGACCCACTGATCGGGTGACAAGGTGAAAATTGGGCAGGCACTGCCTGCATGGCTGCAATGGCATCCACGATGGGGGCTTTAACGCTACCAACGTCAAACATTGGAGCTGGATGATCCGTCAGCGTCACCACCCATTCGGGCACCAGATCGCTCGGTACACACAGCGCGATAAGGTCGGCCTGATCAGGCACGTCGCTGGCAACACTATCGATCAGGCCGTTTTCGAGGGCCCAGTGGGCCGAGACTTCGTTGGCTTCTATGCCAACAACATGCGCGGCAATACCACGCTCTTTTACTGCTTTACCGATGGAGCCGCCAATCAAACCCACGCCTACAATGGCAAGCGTCTGCAGTTTCACGATCCTGGCGCATTCTTATTGCCAGCGCCAGATCCCGCCGCGTTGGCGCCAACCTTGCCGAGCACGGCGAGAAATCGCTCGTTCTCCGCCGCCAAGCCAATGCTCACGCGCACATGATTGGGCAGACCATATTCAGCTATAGCGCGCACGATGACCCCCTCTTTCAGCATGCGCTGAAACAAGTCACCGCCGGATTCGCCACAATCGAAGGCAACAAAGTTGCCTGCCGAGGGAATGAAATCGTAGCCCAGCGCAGTCAAACCCTCGGTCATTTGCTTCATACCGGCGCGGTTGAGCGCAATGCTTTGCGCTACATAATCATCATCCTCTAGCGCAGCCATAACCGCGGCCATGGCCAAGCTGTTGACGTTAAACGGCTGACGGGCACGATTGAGCAAGTCTGCGAAGGCCGGACTGGATACGCTGTAGCCAAAGCGCACAGCGGCCAAACCGTAGATTTTCGAGAACGTACGCGTGACGATCAGGTTGGGGAATTGAGCGAGTACCGTCACGCCGTTCACGTGATCTGCGTCTTCAACGTATTCCAGATAGGCCTCATCAAGTACCACCCAGACATGCTCGGGCACTGCCTGCAAAAACGGCAGCAGTGCGCTGGCACCAACCCGCGTGCCAGTGGGGTTGTTCGGGTTAGCAATAAAGATCAGACGGGTGTTGTCCGTGACGGCTTCAAGCATCGCAGTCAGATCGGCGCCGTAGTGCTTCGCCGGCACCGTCACTAAATCACCGCCGCAGCAGGTGACCGCCAACCGGTAAACCACAAAGCTATGCTCGGCGATGATGGCTTCGGCGCCGGGCTCCAAGACCACGCGGGCAATCAGATCAAGCACGTCGTTTGAGCCGTTACCCAGCGTCAGCTGACTTGGCTCAACGCCGATTTTTTCCGCCAGCTGCGCTTTCAGGGCGAAGCCGCCGCCGTCGGGATAGCGCGATAGCTCCGTCGCCGCCTCGGCAATCGCCTGCTGTACTTTTTCTCCTGGGCCCATTGGATTTTCATTACTCGCCAACTTGACGATATCGTTAATGCCCAGCTCACGAGCCACTTCATCCACGGGCTTTCCGGGCTTGTAAGGACTGAGCGCTGCGATACGCGGATTAATCGATGGGTGTTGCACGGCTACTCCTGCCCTGTTGCTTTTGGGTAAGACCCCAGCACCCGCACTTCGAGGGCAATATCGTTGACGCCGCGCAGTGCGGCTTCGGCTTCTGGCTGGGATTCATGGCCATCAAAGTCGATAAAGAAAACGTAGGACCAATCGCCTGACCGCGCCGGGCGAGTCTCTATGCGGGTGAGACCAATTTGATTGGTTTCAAAGGGCATCAACACCCGCAATAGCGCACCGGGTTCGTTCTTCACCGAAACCAAGATCGAGGTTTTGTCCTCACCACTGGCGGCGACATATTGCTTGCCTAGCACCAAAAATCGAGTTTTGTTGTTGGGATTATCTTCAATACGAGTGGCAAGTAGCCGCAGATCGTATCGATCCGCTGCCATCTCGCCCGCAACAGCCAACAAGTTCGAGTCGGCAGCCGCCTGTTTCGCCGCTTCAGCGTTGCTGGCAACGGCAGCTCGCGGCACACCGGGATAGTGCTGATCTAGCCACGCCCGGCACTGCGCCAAACTTTGTGCGTGGGAGAGAATCTGCGTCACATTTTGCTCAGGTGCCGCATCCTTGGCTCGCATCAACGCATGATGAATCGGTAGTTCAACCTCGGCGCAAACGCGCAGCTTGGTGTTAAGCAAGCAATCAAGGGTGTGATTGACCATGCCCTCGGTGGAGTTTTCGACCGGTACAACGCCATATTTACAGACGTCAGACTCTACTTCCCGAAATACCTCATCGATAGAGGCCCGGGGCGAGGTTTGCACAAAGTGGCCGAACTGTTTGACGGTTGCTGCTTCGGTGTAGGTGCCCTCTGGGCCAAAATAGGCAACGCTCATGGGCGTTTCCAGACTCAAGCAGCAGGCGGTGATTTCACGGAACAGCGTTTCTACGTCGCCATTCGACAGCGGGCCGGGATTTTGATCGGTCAAACGACGTAGGATTTGCGCCACCCGCTCGGGCCGGTAAAAAACCGTGGTTTCGTCATCAGCGCTGACGCCCTGCCGCTCCTTGACCTTGCCTACCTCTAGCGCGCACTGCGCGCGCTCGTTGAGCAGCAGTAGCAGTTGGCCATCCAGCGCGTCGATATGTTCGCGCAGGGGTTTTAGCTGATCGTCATCCGCGCTCATTTTCGAATTCGCTCATGAAGGTTACTAAGGCCTCTACGGACTCCATGGGCACCGCGTTATAAATACTCGCGCGCATGCCGCCAACGCTACGGTGACCCTTCAAATTAAACATACCGCGTGCTTCCGCTTGGGCCAGAAAGTCTGCATCTAAGGCAGCGTCAGCTAGTGTGAAGGGTACATTCATCGCACTGCGATCCGCTAAGGCAACTGGCGCGCTATAAAAATTGCTGGCGTCGATGGCGTTATACAACAGGTCAGCCTTGGCCTGGTTCTGCGCTGCCATGCCCGCCAAACCGCCATTGACCTTCACCCACTTGAATACTAGCCCGGCCAAGTACCACGCATAGGTAGGCGGCGTATTGGACATCGAGTCTGCATCCGCCTGTACCGCATAATCCAAAAAGGTTGGTGTAATGCTGCGGGCGTTACCACAAAGGTCTTTGCGGACAATGATCACGGTCAAACCTGCAGGACCGATGTTTTTCTGCGCCCCAGCATAGATCAAACCGAAGTCGTCGATGTTCACAGGTCGGGACAATATGTCTGACGACATATCCGCGACGAGGGTTTTGTGTTGGGGAAATTCTTTGAACTGCACGCCCCCAATCGTTTCATTAGAGCACACGTGCAACAGTGTGGCGTCATCGCTAAGCTGCCAGCTGCCCGCACTGGGTATGTGATCGTAATTGCTGTCACTGCTGGAAGCAGCGACATTTACGTGACAATACTTGCCTGCCTCCTTAATGGCTTTTTTTGACCAAGCTCCAGTGTCGACAAAGTCGATGGTATCGCCGGGATTGGTCAAATTCATGGGAACACTGGCGAACTGACCCGTGGCACCACCCTGCAAAAACAGTACATGGTAGTCGTCAGAAACCGCGAACAGATCGCGCAGATCTTGTTCCGCAGTGGCCGCGATATCGACAAAAGTTTTGCTCCGATGACTCATCTCCATCACCGACATGCCGCTGCCTTGAAAGTCGAGCATCTCCGCTGCGGCCTGCGCCAACACCTCGGTGGGTAATGCTGCGGGACCAGCGGAAAAATTATGCGTTCTTGCCATGGCTCATAGTGCTCCAGTTGCAGGCTTAGATTCTCTGCTTATTCGTCTGTGGTTGCGGCTGCGGAGTCTTCTTCGCCGCCATCCTGCGAATCGTCTTCCCGCTCTTCAATTCGGCTGACGCTGTTCAGCTTCTCTTGCTCACGTAGCTTTATCAAACGCACGCCCTGGGTATTGCGACCCAGCACCGAGACCTCGTCGCCCTTGGTGCGCACCAAGGTGCCCATATCAGAAATGAGCATGAGTTCGTCGCCGTCGAAGATTTGCACCGCGCCGACCAGCGCACCATTTCGATCACTGGTTTGCATGGCAATCACGCCCTGTGCGCCACGTCCGCGCAGCGGGAAGTCATCGAGGGCCGTGCGCTTGCCGTAGCCGTTTTCGCTGGCGGTGAGCAAGTAGCCGTCTGCGGTGGGAATGATCAACGAGATCAATGCATGCCCTGTGCCGAGTTTGATGCCGCGCACGCCCTTGGCACTACGGCCCATGGCACGCACATCGGATTCTTTGAAGCGCGTGGCCTTGCCCGAGCTTGCACACAGCAATATATCGCAACTACCGTTGGTAATTGCGGCACCGACCAGGGTGTTATCGTCTTCCAGATCGAGGGCAATCAGGCCACTNTTACGGGGGCGCGAGAATTGCTCCAGCGGCGTTTTCTTCACCGTGCCATTGGCCGTGGCCATGAACACGAAATGATCCGAGGTGTATGCCTTAATCGGCAATATCGCGGTGATGCGCTCGTCGCCTTCCAAGGGCAACAAATTCACCATGGGCCGGCCCTTGGCGCCGCGACTGCCCTGAGGTATGACGAAAACCCGCAGCCAGTAGACCTTNCCGACGTTGGAAAAACACAACAGCGTGTCATGGGAATGGGCGACCAACAGGTGTTCAACGAAGTCCTCGTCTTTAACCGCTGTCGCCGCCTTGCCCCGGCCACCACGACGCTGCGCCTGATAGGTATCCAGCGGCTGGGTTTTGGCATAGCCCTGGTGGGAAATGGTCACCACCAAGTCTTCTTCGTTAATCAGGTCAGCATCCGAGAGATCGAGCTGACTACTCACAATATCGGTACGCCGCTCATCGCCGTAGGTGCTCCGTACCTCTTCAAGCTCTTCGCGCACGACAGACGTCAGGCGCTCATGAGAGCCCAAGATATCAAGCAGATCTGCGATCTCATCCAGCACACCCTGATAATCCTCCATCAGTTTGCCCTGCTCCATGGCGGTCAAACGGTGCAAACGAATCTCCAAAATGGCCTGAGCCTGCTCTTCCGTCAGACGGTAGAGGCCGTCAACAAAGCCAAAATCCTCTGACAAGCCCTCAGGGCGGCAGGCATCACTACCCACGCGCTCCAACAACGCAAACAGCGCACTGGCTTCCCAGCGTCGCTGCATCAGCGCCACTCTCGCCTCCGCTGCCGAGGGCGANTTTTTAATCAGCTCAATGACCGCATCGATATTGGCCAGCGCTACCGCCTGACCCTCTAAGATGTGGCCGCGTTGCCGGGCCCGACGCAGCAAATACAGGGTGCGGCGGGNGACCACCTCCTGTCTGTGGCGCAAAAACGCCTGCAGCATTTGTTTTAAGTTCAGCAGCTTCGGCTGGCCCTGCACAAGCGCCACACAGTTAATGCCAAAAACGCTCTGCAGCTGCGTTTGTGTATACAAATTGTTGAGAATGACCTCACCGGATTCACCGCGCCGAACTTCTATCACCACACGCAGGCCATCCTTATCGGACTCGTCACGCAGCTCGCTAATACCTTCGATACGCTTTTCTTTCACCAACTCAGCGATCTTTTCAATCAGTCTCGCCTTGTTGAGCTGGTAAGGAATTTCNGTGATCACGACCTTCTCGCGACCCTTGTTATCGGTTTCGACCTCGGCTCTGCCACGCACATAAATGCGGCCTCGCCCCGTGCGGTAGGCCTGCACGATGCCCGCCCGGCCATTAATAATGCCGCCAGTCGGAAAGTCTGGGCCTTGAACGTGCTCCATCAAATCATCNATGCCGANGTCTTCNTNTGCCAACACCGCCAAACAGGCATTAATCACCTCGGTTAGGTTGTGCGGCGGAATATTGGTGGCCATACCAACGGCAATACCTGAGCTGCCGTTAACCAGCAGATTGGGCACCCGTGTCGGNAGCACTTCCGGCATGGTCAGGGAGTCGTCGTAGTTNTTGACGAAGTCGACGGTGTCTTTATCTAGGTCTGCCAGCAGTTCCGAGGCCATTTTCGCCATGCGCACTTCGGTATAGCGCATGGCTGCTGGCGGGTCGGCGTCAATCGAACCGAAGTTGCCCTGCCCNTCTACCAGCANGTACCGCATGGAGAAATCTTGGGCCATGCGCACTACGGTGTAGTANACCGCGCTATCGCCGTGGGGATGGTATTTACCGATGACATCGCCGACCACACGNGCAGACTTCACATAGGGTCGGTTGTAGGTATTGTTGAGCTCGTTCATGGCGAATAACACCCGCTTATGCACGGGCTTTAGACCGTCGCGCACGTCCGGCAATGCGCGCCCCACAATCACGCTCATGGCATAGTCGAGATAGGACTGACGCAGCTCATCCTCGATGTTTACGGGTTGAATATCCTGCGGATCCGGGGGCGTAGTTTCAGACATAAAAGACGTGTTTTCGAGCAGCAAAAATAGATCGAAATTCTATCACATTGGCGCACTCAAGTTGGGATTTATGTCGTCCTCAAACGAGGCTTTCTTCCCCTTAAAGTGGCCCGTTATACTCGCGCCATGACACCTATCGATCTGCTCATCAAAGCCCACAGTGTGCTGCAATTTGACGCCTCGAAAGACAGCGCTAAGCCGATACTGCGCACCGAGCACGATTGGGCGCTAGGCATCAAAGACCGGCACATTGTTGCCCTAGGCCCCTACGCCGAAGTGGCGTCAGCGCATCAAGCAGGCGATACCCTTGAACTACCCAATCACCTGCTCATGCCCGGCNTGATCAATCTGCAAAGCCATGCACTGGGTATGATTGATCGCGGCAGCAGCCATTTGTATGACNTTTTCTCTGGGCCACTCGGCGCTATCGACAATGCCGCGGCCGCGCTCGCTGATGAGGAGCTTATGGCCNCAGCCCAGCTCGCCTTTACCGAGATGCTGTTGGCAGGCACCACAACCTGCGCCGATATGTCGATACACACGCAGTGGGTCGCCAAGGCGGCAGAGGCCAGCGGCATTCATGCCCAAATTAGCGTACCGGTGAGCGATGACAACAATGCTTGGACGCAGGGTGCCCAGCAGGCCCTCGACCGAGCACTGGCCATGCACGATANCTATGCTCGCCACCCGCGCATTGGTATTGCGATTGGCCTGCCTGACCTTGCAAAAATCGATCACGCGACATTGGCAAAGGTTGCCACCTATGCTTTGGAACTCAATCTCGGCGTGCAGGTGCTGCTGCACCAAAGTTCTGCTCACGTGCTGGCGGTGGAACAGCGCCATGGCTGCAACGGCATTCAACTGCTGGAACAAGTNGGTTTGCTCGGGCCGAACCTGCANGCCGTACATATGAACGCGCTGGACGATGACGACATTGCGCTCCTGCGCCNCCACCGTNTCGCACTGGTGCGATGCCATCATCCGTTTGAAAATCAAATGCGCAGATGGGATTGGCTGACTCCCGAGCAGCCATTGGCGCTGGGGACTGGGGGCTATGGTCTGAACTATTANGCAGACCTTTTCAGCAGCATCGAAAAACACGGCAGCAGCGGCATTTACCCTGCAACNTTGGGCGGTGCCCAAGTCATGGGGATGGATGAGAGCAGGGGTTCACTGACCCCTGGCAANCTTGCTGACGTCATTGCCTTGGACCTTCGCGTCTTAGACGCCAGAATTCATGCTGACAGCGCGCTCGTTGATCTGCCCAGCCTACTGACCCGCGGTCGAGCCAATCAGGCCGTGACACATGTTTGGGTNGCAGGTAAGGCGCGGGTCAGTAATCGACAGATTACGCAGTAAGCCGCTTTAACTCCTTGCCTCATGTCCGCTAAGTCGCCGCCAATGCTCCTCTCGTCATAGGCCTCGCTAATACTTACCCGCCGCGCATCTCTTCGCGATGGAACGGAAAATCCGAAACGGCACGAGCTGCCTCTCTGGCGTCAGCGTCACTGGAAAATTTGCCGCGCTGCGCATCGGGCAAACCTTGCGCAATGACCGACATGACCTCGTCGCCAAAGGCATCCAAGGCTTGGCGTCGCGTTCTCTTGCTGGTAATCACAGGTGCTGCCAACGGCGTATGGAACGCAATGCTCACCGGTCGTTTTGGNCCGCCGATCAAGTCTTCGGCGCCAGTAATACTGATCGGCACAACCTGTGCACCGCTTTGCTCGGCAATATAAGCAAGCCCCGGCCNTGCCGGGCGNAGCAGACTGGCCCAGCTACCGCCCTCGGGGAAGATACCCAGCACGCCGCCTTGGGCCAGTACTCCGAGCGATTCACGAAACGTCGAACGGCTATAACCACCGCGGTAGGCACGAATAAATCCCCAGGTTTGCGGAATCATTTGCGCCCACATAGGCGCGTTGGGCCGNTTCGCACCGCCGATGAATTCCACCGTGCGCGGNCTGGCATAAAGCACTAGAGGCGGATCNACAAAGTTGAAATGGTTAGCAGCCAGAATGANCGGCCCTCGCGCCGGAACNTGCTCTAAACCGGTGATCTGTAGATCACTGAGCAAGNNAATCAGCCTACCGCTTAACTGGCGCAGCACCGCGCGAGAAATCGCTCGGCGCGGNTACGGGATTGGATAACGCTTTCGCATACCTGTAACGCTAACGGGCCGCACTTTGTTTGGCAAAACATGAGTCTGTCCTGCGCGAGGCTTGAAACTGCGACGCCGANTGACCAAGGCCAAATGCCCTTGTATTTTGATTGGGCAGTGCGTTAACTGCGCCCCNTAATANGGAGACCTTAATGACCGCNGTCGACAATGTTGATTTNGCTGAAATCGATAAATTCAACGAACTGGCCCATCGCTGGTGGGATACAGACGGTGACTTCAAACCGCTGCATGACATCAACCCTTGCCGCCTAGGCTATATCCAAGATAGGGCCGATCTCGCTGGTGGCCCGATGTTAGATGTGGGGTGCGGTGGCGGCATCTTGGCGGAATCCGTCGCCAGACTGGGTTACGATACCACGGGCATCGACATGGCCGAGAAAGCGCTAGGCGTCGCCAANCTGCATGCACTGGAGAGCGAGATTGCCGTGCGCTATGAAGCCAGCACCGCAGAGAATTTTGCATTATCCCACGCGGGTCAATTTCGCACCGTCACNTGCCTAGANATGCTCGAGCATGTCACCGACTACGGTGAGACGGTTAAGGCATGCGCCGAACTAGCGCAACCCGGTGGCGATTTGTTTTTCTCCACCATCAACCGCAANCCCAAGGCCTATNTGCTGNTGATCTTGGGCGCAGAATACGTGCTCAACATGTTGCCCCGCGGCACCCACGAGTACAGTAAATTCATCAAACCATCCGAGTTGGCGGGGGCCATTCGCGATGCCGGATTAGAACTGCAGGAAATTCGCGGCATGAGCTACAATCCGGTCACTCGCAACGCGGCGTTGAACGACAATACCTCTACCAACTACATTGTGCATGCCAAGAAGCTGGGCTAAACCCCGCCTGTCACCCCAGCCTTTTGCCCAGATTTTTATGAACAACCGATCAAACCGATCAAACCGATTGAAGATGCTATGAGCCATCCTGTCCCCACGCTAGCCGCTCACCTAGCCCACTACCCCGAGCTTGCCGAACACGCTAAGGGCTGGCGTCACCCGTTTGACGCCCAAACGTTACGCGACAAGGTTATTTTGGTTACCGGTGCAGGCGACGGTCTCGGGGCTGCCACCGCCAAAACCTATGCCACCTTTGGCGCCACTGTGGTTTTGCTGGGCCGTACGCGGTTGAAGCTTGAAGCCGTCAACGATTGGATCAGCACCAACACCGCTACCCAGCCGGTGATCGTGCCCTGCGACCTTGAAACGCTAGACATGGAAACTGCCAACAACTTGGCGCACTCCATTGGCGAAGCTTTTGGCAGGCTTGACGGTATCGTGCACCACGCCTCGCGGCTGGGTCCGCGCGCGCCACTGGCCCACTACGCCTTGGACGAATGGTTAAAGGTCATGCAGACCAATGTGAACGCCACGTTCTTACTCAATCAGACGCTGTTCAATCTGCTCGACGCCAGCGCACGTGCTTGCATCGTGCATACCTCCTCTAGCGTCGGCCGCGTGGGTCGCGCCTATTGGGGTGCCTATGCTGCTTCGAAGTTTGCGCTCGAAGGCTTAAGCCAGGTGCTCGCAGACGAGACCGAGGTCGCCGGTCGCATCAAGGTGTTCAGCGTGAACCCCGGCGGCACCCGCACCAACATGCGCAAAGAGGCCTACCCGCTAGAAGACCCAGACACCCTGCCAACCCCGGAGGCACATATGGAGCTCTTTATGCTGCTCCAGCAACCCCTTCGGGAGAACGGTGAAGCAGCGGAGTTGATTACGGGCCAACAGCTTGACTGCCGTGATTGGCGCGACAAACTGCAGTGGATCTGATCGCAGGGTCGCCGCAAGCTAGCGTTTAGGTGCAGGGCGCTTATCCAATTGCGGGTAGGGGATCAAACAGGTGGTTTTGGCCACCTTGGAGCGCTTAACCTTTGACGCCGCGCCCTTGGGGTAGGCAAAGCCGAGCATCTTATAGAGCGTCTTAAGATCGTCCTTGTCCATGGACGACCAATGCCCGACGGTGAGCCAAGAGGGCAATATCACGGGCCCATAGCGCACGCGCTTGAGTCGACTGACCGTACACCCGGCGCTATCAAACAAACGTCGCACCTCACGATTACGTCCTTCCGTTAGGGCAACGTGATACCAAAAATTAGACTCACTGCCGTTGTAGTAGCGTACGTCGCTAAAGCGCATGGTCTCACCTTCGATCTCAACGCCCGCTTTAAGCTTGGCTATTTCGTCGTCTTCGAGCTTTTTGTTCACCCGCACCGCATACTCACGATCAAGCCCCGTCGAGGGATGCATCATGCGGTGGGCTAGCGCACCATCATTGGTCACCAGTAACAAACCGGTGGTATTGATATCCAGCCGCCCTACGGTTACCCAGCGGCTGCCATGCAGGCGAGGCAGTTGATCGAAGATCGTGCCTCGACCCTCTGGATCGCGACGGCTACAGACCAGCCCCCCCGCCTTGTTTAGCACCAACACCTGTGGCGCATTGGCGGTTACCGTTTCAACAACTCCCCCGTCTACGGCGATTTCATCTTGCGAGCTAACGCGCTGGCCGAGGTGGGCAACCTCGCCATTAACGCTAACGCGACCATCTGCAATCCAGTTCTCTATTTGGCGGCGTGACCCTCGCCCACTGGCTGCAATGACCTTCTGCAGCTTTTGCGAATCGACTTCAACATTCTTAGGTGTCTGCGGCTTTCTCATGAATGCGTCGACTGATCAGCCTCAGGTCCCGTGCTTAGATCCGCGGCGTCGGCGGGCTCAGCCGCTCCTTGAGCCTCGTCAGTATCGGCGGCCCCATCGACGCTTGCGCCATCTTCTGCCACCAAAGTAGGCTCAATCATGGCCTTGATCTCTTCCAGCGGTGGTAGGTCGTCGAGTTTGGCAAGGTCAAAATAATCTAGGAAGGCCTTGGTGGTACCGTACATGGACGGCCGACCCGGCGCCTCGCGCTGACCGACCACACGAATCCAGTCGCGCTCCAGCAGAGTACGCATGATGTTCTGGCTAACGCTGACCCCGCGCACTTGTTCAATATCGCCGCGGGTCACCGGCTGCTTGTAGGCAATCAGTGCCAAGGTCTCAAGCAGCGCCCGGGTGTAGCGCGGCGGTTTCTCCTCCCATAGCCGACTGACCCAAACGCTCAGTTCTTGACGGGTCTGATAGCGATAACCCGACGCCACTTTTTGCAGCGTGACGCCGCGATGCGCGCACTCGGCCTGCAGCGACTCAAGCGCGAGGCGAATCTGTTTCCGACCTTCTTCTTCGTCTAGCTCACCAACGGCAAAGAGACGAAAAAGAGTATCGACGGTTAGCGGGCCTTCCGCCGCGAGCAACGCAGCTTCTATGACTTGGGCAATTTGCGTCGATGCCAGTGCGCTACCGGGCAGTGGAAGCGTCGTCTCATCGACAGATTCCTCGGTGTTTTTCGCCTCGCCGTGTTCGTTCACGAGCCCTTCTCCCCTGGTTCTTGTGTACCGACACCACCGTACTGCAGGTCTACATCGGTTTTATCGCCCAGCCCCTGTGTAGCGTTTTGCCCAACGCGCACATGAATGGGCGCAAAAGGCTCGGCCTGGACAAAATCGACAAGAGACTCGCGAATCAGCTCCATGATCGCCAAAAAAGTCACAACCACGCCAAGGCGACCTTCTTCCGCCCTGAACAATTCGTTAAAACCGATAAAGCCATCGCGCTGACTGACCCGCGACAAGATATCGCCCATACGGTCGCGTACCGACAGAGCCTCGAATTTGATCTCGTGCTTAGTAAACAGCTCGGCTCTGCTTAGCACTTGGGCCAACGAAAGCAGCACCTCGCGAATGTCCACGTTTGGCTCGCCGTGTTCGCGCACCAACTTAGGCTTACTGGCGGCGCCAACGAAGACATCTCGTTCCACCCGCGGCACTGCGTTTAAGTCCTCTGCCGCGGTCTTAATTTGTTCGTATTCCTGCAGACGTCGAATCAGTTCCGTACGCGGGTCGTCTTCGTCGTCAAACTCCTCGGGGCGTGGCAACAACATGCGTGACTTAATTTCCGCAAGCATCGCCGCCATCAGCAAATACTCAGCGGCAAGCTCAAGCTCCAAGGCCTGCATCAGCTCGATGTAGCTCATGTACTGCGCAGTAATCACCGACACTTTCACCTGCAAGATGTCGAGATTTTGCCGACGTATCAAATACAGCAGTAAATCGAGCGGTCCCTCGAAGGTTTCCAAAAAGACCTCGAGGGCTTCAGGAGGAATGTACAGGTCTTTGGGTAGCTGCTGGATTTCCTCGCCCGCCACCCATGCAATGGTCGCCTCATTGGCGGCCCGAGCCGCACTGAGATTGGTCACCTTCGGTTGGGCATTATCCATAAACAGTATCTCGCCAGAATCTAGTGCTCATCAGCGGCCTCCAATACCAACGGCATTTTGAGTTCTTCCATGGTTTCGCGAGCCAGTGCGCGGGCTTTTTCAGACCCCTCGGCGATAACCGCATGAACCAAGTCTGGGTCTTCTTCAAACTGCAGGCGCGCTGACGAATAACTTCCTGTTCGCTGTTGATCGCATCGATCAAGGGTTTTTTGCAGTCGACACAGCCAATGCCCGCACGCTCGCAACCCTCAATCGCCCACTGTTTTACATCGTCGCTGTAAACCTCGTGCAGGGCGAATACCGGGCACTGGGCTGGATTGCCCGGATCGTTACGCCGCACCCGAGCCGGGTCCGTTTGCATGGTACGGATTTTTTCTTCAATAACAGCCGGCTCCTCGCGCAGCCCAATGGTGTTGTTGCAGGACTTCGACATTTTTTCTCCATCAAGTCCGAGCATCTTTGGCTGCGCTGTAAGCATGGACTGCGGCTCTGACAAAATAGTTCGTCCACCACCTTCTAGGTATCCGAACAGGCGTTCAGCGTCGCCAATGGACAGATTTTGTTGCTGGTCTTTGTAGGAAGGCACACGTTCGAGCCAAGTCAACGGCGTAATCATCGAAAGCATCAGGTGCAGTTCCGCGTGCTCGGGCACTGTGCCTTGCACGAACAGCGTCGCGGCGCCGGGGTTCACCCCGGCTGAGAGCCAATCCACCACTGTGTCATAAGAGAACTGGTCGATGGTTTCGGAATGTTCATAATTCGTCGTCAACGCGTGATAGTCCACGACGAAAAAAAGCACTCATACTCGTGCTGCAGATGCACCCAATTGTTCAGCACCCCGTGCAAATGGCCGAGATGCAATCGGCCAGTCGGCCGCATTCCCGACACAATGCGTTGGTTTGAATCGTTGCTACTCAACCAGGGAGTCCTTTCAACTTTGGGCCACTCAGTATAGATCGTCAGCTACGGCGATGGCAGGCATTTCGCCTGACTTCGATCACGCTAACCCCGCGCTATCGACTCAACATCGCTATAGACTGAAGCTCGCCTGCGAAAGCCCATACCTTGACGACTTCGCCCCCCCTCTAAAGCAGCTCGCCCGCGCCCTGGCGCGTAATATGAGGTTCGTCCGCCGTGAAGTCGACGATAGTAGATTCGTCATCGGAGCCTAGGCCGCACCCCAAAACAAAGGCCACGCGTTTATCAACCGCTGCGGCGATGTCGTGCGGATCGCGCAGAGTGGCTTCGTCGTCCGGTAAATCAGGTAGCTTCAGTGTGGTCGACAATAACGGCTCGCCCATGGCCTCAAGCAACCCCGTCGCCACAGGATGCTCGGGCACCCGCAGGCCAATGGTTTTTTTCTTCGGGTGAATGAGTCGACGTGGCACCTCCTTGGTTGCTGGCAGCACAAAGGTGAACGGACCGGGCGTGTTGCGTTTTAAGATGCGGTAGGCGGAATTTTCCACTCGCGCATAGCTGCCTAACTCACTAAGATCGCGGCATATCAAGGTGAACTGGTGTTCCTTGGGCAAGCGCCGCAGCGCTACCAGCTGGTCTAAGGCACCTTTGTCACCCACGTGGCAGGCGACGGCGTAGCCGGTCTCGTTTGGATACACCACCAGTTCGCCACTGTGCAGTGCTTTAGCGGCCATTTCGAGTAAGCGCTTTTGCGGGTGAGTCGGGTGGAGTTCGAGCAACTGCGTCATGGGTGTTTCCCGGTTACAAAGGTAAGTTGACCAAGGCGCGCTTGCTCTGCCGACGCAGAGACTTTGCACGCCAAGTTCTGTAGCGTATCGTCGCGCTTCAACGCCTCGACCTCCATACCCTCTTGGCAAAAGTATCGTGCAGGTTTGCGGCCCCTTAGACACTTTAAAGACCTCAAACAGCGGTTAGTCCATGCAACAATTTCTCGAATACATAGCGGTTATTGCCTTCGTCATCGTTTTTTTCTGGACGCGAGACGTGTTTTTGGCAACCGCCGTTTTGCTCATCGCCATCACCGCTCAAGTCGCTTTCTACAAACTGAGCGGTCGGCCTTTAAGTAACGAGCTTAAAATCACCTTCTGGTTATCGCTCATCCTTGGCGGTCTGACGCTTGTGCTACGCGATGAAACCTTCATTCAATGGAAGCCCAGTATCGTTTCTTGGGCCATGGCGCTGGCTCTGGTGGGCGCCATGTGGTTTGCCAAGTTGTTGGTGCTGAAAAAAATGCTGGGCAGCGCTATCGCGACCGAAGACGTGGTCTGGCGCAAACTCACCTACGGCTGGACCTTGGGCCTGACCGCCAATGGCTTTATCAACCTCTGGGTGGTCTACAACTACTCCATGGAAACCTGGGTTACCTTCAAATTCATTGGACTCATTGGTCTACAGCTGCTGTATGTCGTAATCATGATGGTTTATCTGTTGCGCATCGGCGCAATCAAAGAAGACGACGCAGTGTCCGCCACCCAATCCAAGAATGAAAAAAGTACCGAGGCGTAGGCGTGATCACCTTAAGCGTCAACCTAAATAAAATCGCTCTGCTGCGAAACTCGCGAGACGGTGGCAAGCCCAGCGTCGTTGATGCTGCTCGTCAGGCCATCGACCAAGGCGCGGGCGGCATCACCGTACACCCTCGTCCAGATCAGCGTCACATTCGCCCGGATGATGTCTATACCCTTGCCGAACTGCTGGCCAAGGATTACCCCGAGGTCGAGTTCAATATCGAAGGTAATCCCTTTGCTGGACCGACTGAGGCGGGCTATCCCGGTTTCCGCCACTTGGTGGAGGTGACCAAGCCTCACCAAGTTACCTTGGTACCCGATAGCGACGATCAGTTGACCTCAGACCACGGCTGGGATCTAGCCGCGCCTCAGCCTGCCCTGGAAGAGGCCATTGCCGCCTATCGAGCCATGGACTGTCGGGTCAGCCTGTTTATGGACCCCGTAACGACCCAAATGCCGACGGCGAAAAGCATAGGAGCAGATCGCATCGAATTTTATACCGGCCCCTATGCACAAACGTTTTGGACTTCCGGCGCGGACGATGCGCAAACCCAGGACTGCTTTGCGCAGTTTTACCGAGCCGCTCAAAGTGCCCTAGCCGCCGGCCTAGGCATTAATGCCGGTCATGACCTAGATCAGGAAAACTTACCCTTGTTCGCCACACTCCCCGGCCTGCAAGAGGTGTCCATTGGTCACGCGATCATGTGCGAGGCGCTGCAGGCCGGTTATGAATTCACCATCAAACGCTACGTGGAGATCTTGCAGCGATGAAGCCTTCGTTATTTTCGAGCACCCTGCGGTCATTCATCACGAGCGTTGCCTGGGCGGCCCTGGCACTCAGCCCCGCACATGCTGCGGCGGCCGAGCAGCGAAGCGAGGGCGCTGCTCGACTGTTCAGCGAAAATCCGCGCGTCCTCATCGAAACCACGCAAGGCAATATCGAGATTGAACTGCTGCCGAAATTCGCCCCGAAGCATGTCAACAACTTCCTCAATCTTGTCGAGCAAGATTTTTACAGCGGCCTGATTTTTCATCGCGTCATCCCGAATTTTATGATTCAAGCCGGAGGCTATGAGGTAGGCCTGAAATACCGTGATCATGGCGACAACATGGTACCCAACGAGTCCTACAACGGCCTGAAGAACAAGCGCTTTAGCGTTGCCGCGGCCCGCACCGATGACCCAGATTCCGCAGACACTCAGTTTTACATCAACGTCGTGGACAACCCCTTTCTCGACCCCCAACCCAACAAGCCGGGCTACACCGTTTTCGGTCGCGTCATCGATGGCTTTGATGCGGTAGAGCGTATTGAGCTTACTGATACCAACCTGCGCATGGGCATGGCCGGCGTGCCCGAGCAGCCCATCGTGATCGTGGCAGTGACATCACTTAACCCAGAGTAGGCGTCAGTGTGCCCAAAGGGCTGCACTTTGCCGATCTTGTTTGTGCTCGCATGGCCCGCGCCAATGCCGTTCATCCAAGCAGCACAACCGTGGCCAGAATTCATGTAAACTCCCGCCTTTTTTAAGGTACGTCCATTCCATGCGAACTATTCTTATCGCCCTTGCCAGCGCTCTCTTGCTGGCCTTCATCGTTATTCAGCTCAACGTCCTCTTTTTCGCCGACGATCAGCTAACCGTTCAACATCACCTCGCGCTACTCGTTTTGACCGTTGTGGCGCTGTTCATTAATGGCTTGTTCAATGCCCGCCTTGCCTTGCGTGACGCACCAAGAACAGGTCGTGGACGAGATCGTAATCGTGACCGTCGCAACAGCCGAGGCCGTGATGGCCGCGATCGTGACAGCGCTCGCGGTAACAACGCTCGGGATGGCAGCGAAAAGACTGGGCGCGGCGGTGACAGGCAGCGCGACAAAAAACCACGAGGCGAACGTCGCGGCCCGAAAAGCACTGGCGGTAACGACGCGGACAGGGCAACAACGAGAGAAGCGACCAGGGCGACCGACGACAGACCAAGCGATAGCCAAGAGCGCAAAGTCGATCCAGCGCCGCAGGCAGCACCTGCAGACGCGGAGCGCGGCAGCGTCAAATGGTTCAACCGCACCAAGGGCTACGGCTTTATTGTGCGGGAATCCGGCGAAGAAATTTTCGTCCACCAGCGCAGCGTGGTGCCTCAAGCGGAGGGCCAGCGCGGTTCGCTGCGCGATGGTCAGGCGGTCGCCTTTGTTGTCGTTGAACATGATAAGGGTGTGCAAGCCGACCGAGTTACCGTACTGGAAAGCTGAGCATGCAAATTCGCTCGCTGCTCTCGCAGCGCATCGAAGCGGCATTTACCGCGCTGGGTTTATCCGGTCAGGCTCTACTACAGAGCGCTAGCCGACCTGAGTTTGGCGACTATCAAGCCAACGGCGTGATGGCCGCTGCCAAACGGGCGGGCCAAAACCCACGCGAGGTTGCGCAAGCTATCATCGATGCCATCGACCTAGACGGCATTGCCAGCGACTTGTCTGTAGCCGGTCCGGGCTTTATCAATATCACTTTGGCACCCCAGTTCATTGCCAACGCAGCGACTTCTCCCCAGCCAAGCGTCGATCCGCAGCGCGTAGTGGTCGATTACTCCGGCCCGAATCTGGCCAAGGAAATGCACGTTGGGCATTTGCGCGGGACGATTATCGGTGACTGTATTGCGCGGGTGCTGGAAAGTTTGGGGCATACCGTCATTCGACAAAATCACGTCGGTGACTGGGGTACGCAATTCGGCATGCTGCTGACGTTCATGGCGGAACAGGAGGAGGCATCAGATTCCCTCGCGGATCTGGAAAATTTCTACCGTCAGGCAAAGCAACGCTTCGATACCGATGACGACTTTCAAACCCGCAGCAGACAAGCCGTGGTGCAGCTGCAATCCGGCAATGCAGACATGCTGGTTGAGTGGCAAAAGTTCATTGAGATCTCAATGTCTCACTGTCAGTCGCTCTACGACCGCTTGAGAATCGACCTCAGTGATGCGGATATGGACGGGGAAAGCTCCTACAACGATGACCTGAAACACACGATTGAACACCTCGATTCCCAGGGTCTGCTCACCGAATCCGATGGCGCTCAATGTGTGTTCTTGGACGAGTTTAAAAACAAGGATGGCGAGGTGCAGCCCGTCATCGTCCAAAAATCAGATGGCGGCTATCTCTACGCCACATCAGATTTGGCTTGTCTGCGCCGTCGCGTTGGCGACTTCAAGGCCGACCGCGTGCTGTACTTTGTGGACGCCAGACAGACCTTGCACTTCAAGCAGGTCTTCGCTGTCGCGGCTGCTGCCGGTATCAGCAACTCAAAGGTAGAGCTGGTACACATGCCCTTCGGCACCATGCTAGGCAAGGACAACAAACCGTTCAAAACTCGCGAGGGCGCCTTGGTCAAACTGTCGGAGCTCTTGGACGAGGCTATCGCACGGGCGAGTAAGCTCCTGCAAGAGCGTGAGGTGCAAAACAAGAATCCGGACATCGATGACGCCGAACTCGCGGCGCTTGCCGAGATCATTGGCATCGGCGCGGTAAAGTACGCGGATTTATCGAAAAACCGCACCAGCGATTACGTTTTTGACTGGGATCAAATGCTTAGCTTCGACGGTAATACGGCGCCCTACCTGCAATACGCCTACTCGCGCACGAGAAGCATCTTCACCCGCAGCGGTGTGGACGCTAGTGCGCTGCCCGAGCATGTGATCAGTGAAGGTGAACCCGAACGTCGCTTGGCAGTAGCCATCGCCGGCTACCAAGACCTGCTGGAGCAGGTCGCTCTAGAAGGCTTCCCCCATCAGCTTTGTGCCTACCTATACGACTTGGCCGGACGCTTTACCCAGTTTTACGAGCAGTGCCCCATACTCACCAGTGATGACGCGGTGAAAACCCGTCGCCTAACGCTAACCAAGCAAACCGGCGATGTGCTGGCCAATGGACTGACGCTGTTGGGCATTCAGGTTGCGGAGCGCATGTAGCGAGGGCAACAACCGATCCCAGAGGGAATATGACCCAGACCTATACCACGACGATAAACGCAGCCGGGCTCGAGACATTGCTCGACACCAACACACCGCTGCGCATTTTTGATTGTCGCGCTCGTCTAGGCGACCCCGGCCAAGGCGCAGTACTGTTTGCCGAAGGCCATATTGCAGGCGCGCTGCACGCAGACCTCGATACAGACCTTGCCGCACCACCCAGTGACCAAGGCAGACACCCCCTGCCAGCATTTAATGCTTGGCTGGCGCGAGTAAAACAGTGGGGCCTGCAAGACCACGAGCAAGTCGTCCTGTACGACGACATGGGTGGGCAAATGGCAGCGCGGGGTTGGTGGATGTTCCGCTGGCTGGGTCATGAAGCCACCGCGGTTTTGGACGGTGGGCTGCAACGGTGGCAGCGGCCGCTAGCATCCGACACTCCTGAGATACCGAGTCCCAGCAACTATCAGCCTAAGCAAGCCCTGACCCGTCTCTGGCAAGTGCAGGAGGTCGAGCACAACCTGAATCAGCCCACACATCAACTCGTGGATGCTCGCAGCGCTGAGCGTTTTCGCGGCGAACAGGAGCCCATCGACCCAGTATCAGGACACATTCCCAGTGCGATCTGTCTGCCCTCCACCGACAACCTCGCTCCCTCGGGGTTGTTCAAAACTCCCGAAGATCTNCGCGAACGCTTTGCCGANATCTCAAGCACAAACACCGTGTGCTATTGCGGTTCGGGCGTCACGGCGACCCATAACATCCTNGCCATACGCCTAGCCGGGATGGCAGAACCTGTGCTGTATGCAGACTCTTGGAGCGGCTGGATTACCGACAGCGATCGACCCATCGCCACGGAAAATACCTGAGCCGGTGTNGCCTCCACGGTGAGCAACCATACCGAGTACATCGCCCCAGCCGAGATCCGCTGGCAAGGCAGCCAGCCCTACTCGACCCAGTATGACGACATCTATTTTAGCGCCGACGGCAACGCCGAGGTGCAGCGGGTGTTTATGCAGCCCTCGAATCTCATCGAGCGCGCACGTGATGCTACCACTCGCTGCTTCACCGTTGCTGAACTCGGCTTTGGCAGCGGTCTCAATTTTTTTGTCTGCGCCGACAGCTTGCTGCGCGAAACCGACACAATTCTGCACTTCATCAGCGTGGAAGCTCATCCGCTCAGTGAGGCTACCTGGCAGCAGGTCGCAAGACTGCAGCCAAATTCGCCTACCGCACAAGCGCTGGCGGCTTCACCACCGCCACTGCTTTACGGCTGGCACCGCCGCATCCTGCATCAGGGTCGAGTCCATCTCAGTATCTTTCATGGCGATGTGGGCGCCGCCATGGCGGGTCTTCAACGACAGCAACGCCAGCCTATAGACGCTTGGTTCCTAGACGGGTTTGCGCCCACCAAGAACCCCGCCATGTGGCACGTAGATGTGCTGGCAAGCGTGGCGGGTTTATCGACTACCGACACCACGGTGGCAACGTTTACCGCCAGCGGTCAGGTCAGGCGTGATCTGCAGGACCTCGGCTTTGCCATGGAAAAAATCGACCAGCGACCGTTCAAGCGTTCCAGCCTGTTAGGCCGCTTTGTCGCATCACCTACTCGTCAGCCAGTCANTGNACCCAATAACTTCAANGTTCTAGGCGCAGGCATAGCCGGCGCTTGGGCGGCCCGGCAACTAGCCGACCTAGGACTGTTGGTTAACGTTTACGACCCAGTCGGCATCGCCAGCGGCGGNTCAAAAATGCACGTCAGCGCCCTGCATGGGCGACTACTGGGGGACGAAACCCAAGGCGCAGAATTTCGCGCCCGGGCCTATCATCATGCCGTGTCGCTATATAAGCGCCAGCCGGCTTTTCGACACACCGGCGCATTGCAGCTTGCGCTGACTGAGAGAGAACTCGCCAAGCTTCAGCGCATTCGTCAGGTCTATTGTGCGCAAGACTTNGGCTCACCCGCAGACGCCCAATCAGAGTGGTTGGCTTACTGCACCCCAGACTCGCTGGAAGCTCTCGCCGCAAGTCAGGCCTTGGGCGGTTTGTTTTTTACCGGAGCAGGCGTGGTTAACCTGCCGCAATTGTGCAGCAATCTGCTGGATCATCCGGGTATTCAGCTTCACCACAGCACCGTTGAACCGCGCGAAGACGAGCCATGGATCATCGCCTGTGCCAGTGACAGTCGACATTTCAGCTTGGGCATACCGCTGGAGATCGGCGATGTTTGGGGTCAATTGGATTGGATTGAACCCACCGCAAGCGCCGTACGCATTCCCATTGTTGGTAACGGCTATGTCATTCCTACCGGCAGNAGCACAGATGCCTGGGTNGTCGGCAGCAGCTATGAGCATCGCCCATGGGANCCTGCGCAAGCCAGTCAAAGTAATGTGCAGGCCAACCGGCGCTTCATTGGTGATGGGCCCGTGGTATCTATNCAGCACAAACGCGCAGCCCGCTGTGTCTCCAGTGACCGTGATCCNGTCATCGGCCGTCTCGGCGAACAGCGTTGGGTAAGCACGGCCCACGGCTCCTCTGGCACCAGCTCTGCGCCCTTGGCAGCCACCATCATCGCCAGCGATATCGTGGGGTGGATTGCGCCGGTTTCTCAGCGCGCGTTAGACGCTGTTGATCCGAGGCGCTTTGTCTCGCGGCAAGCGAGGCGCGGCGTCANGGTGGTNGGACTACCGCCANAAAAATAGCTCTGCCCGGCGAGTAATCGAGGCGCTAGGAAGCGCCCTTNATNACTCTAACGTCAATGACGCTCTCGATATNACGAATGGCCTGCAGCAGGCCTTCGTCTGGGGCCTCTGACAGGTCGATCAGGTTATAGGCGAGATCGTCGCGAGATTTGTTGATCAAATCGATGACGTTGATATTGCGCTCAGCCAGCACTGCGGTCATCTGCCCCAGCATACCCGGCACATTGTGATTGCTGATCGCCAAACGATAACCNTCCACAGCTTCAAGACTGACTGGCGGAAAATTCACCGAGTTCACAATGCTGCCNGTTTCCAAAAAGCGCATCAGCTGATTGGCCGCCATGACGGCACAGTTCTCTTCTGCCTCGTCGGTACTCGCACCCAAGTGCGGGGTCAGCATCACTCTGGGGTGATCGATCAAACCCGGTACCGGAAAATCTGCGACATAGCGGCCCAGGTGCTCACTTTCAAGAGAGGCCTTCAATGCCGCCGCATCCACAATCGGCTGACGCGCGAAATTAAGCAATACGCTGCCGGGCTTAAATGCCTGCAAGGCTTCGGCATTGATCATGCCTTCGGTAGCCGGCAATTGGGGTACATGCAAGGTCACGTAGTCGGCCTTTGCAAACAAACTGGGCAGATTCTCCATTCGCTCCACACTAGATGGCAGCCGCCAAGCAGCGTCGACGGACAGTGCAGGGTCGTAACCCAGCACATCCATACCCAGATCTAGCGCNGCTCGCGCAACCATGGAACCGATGGCGCCCAAGCCAACGACACCGAGGGTTTTACCGATCAGCTCGCGCCCTTTGAATTTTTTCTTCTCCGCCTCGACCAGCTTGTTCAGCTCAGCTTCGTCACTGACACCCGNCAATGAGCGCACATAGTTCACACCGCCAAGTACATCGCGAGACGCCAACAGCAGCCCAGTAAGCACCAGTTCTTTCACAGAGTTGGCGTTCGCGCCGGGAGTATTAAAGACCACGATCCCCGCCTNACTGCAGGCTTCAACAGGCACGTTGTTGACGCCGGCACCCGCCCGCGCAATNGCCCGTAGCCCGGGAGTTAGCTCGTCGGNGGACAGCTTATGGCTGCGCAGCAGCATCGCATCAGCGCCTTCCATATCTGGACCAACGGTGTAGTCGCCGGCGGCAAAGCGCTGCAGACCAACCGGTGCAATGGCGTTNTAGGTTTTGATGTTATAGGCATTGGGAGTATCCATATCAGACGCTTTTTATTGGGGAGCGGCACGTTAGGCACGACCCAATTGGATGTCAAGACAGTGCCCGACTCAGGAAAATTGATCACCAATGAGGTGCTNAATTTCGTCTACTAGCCGATCNGCCGCACTGGCGGAATCNAGTGAGGCCATTACTTCACGGTAGGCNGCCCCATGAAGTTCAAGGCGGTCCAGCGCCTGCAACAGGGCCAAGGGCGTTAAGTCTTGCTCGTCCAGCACCTCACTCCAGCCATGCTCCTGAGCATACTGCGCATTGGCAATTTGATCGCCCCTAGACCCCGCAAGGGGCAGTGGCACCAAAACATTAGGCTTTGCCAGCGCGACCCATTCAAACAGTGCGTTGGCACCGGCTCGCGATATGACCATGTCTGCCGCCGCCAATAAATCACCCCAACCCTCGTCAACAAAATCGAGCTGTAAATAGCCCTCGCACTGCATGTCCTCGGTCTTGCCNACGCCACAAACATGGACAACAAAAAAACGCTCGGTAAGTGCCTCTAGGTTGTCTCGTATGATGCGATTTAAATTTTCGGCGCCCAAACTGCCACCGGTGACCAGCAAGATCTTCTGGCTGCCATTATCTTCAATACCCAGCACCCTGCGCCCGGCCGNGGCGTCACCGTCCAGCAGCCCTCGNCGCACCGGCGTGCCCGTCAACACTCGACGNCCTGAAAAGCCTGCAAACCGAGTGTCGGCAAAACTCGTGCACAGCGTTTGAATGAACGGCAGGCTCAAGCGATTAGCCAAGCCCGGCGTCAGATCTGACTCGTGGGCCACCACAGGAATGCGCAACAGCCAAGCCGCGAAAACNGGCGGTAGAGANACAAAGCCGCCCTTAGAGAANAGCACGCTGGGGCGAATGCGCAGCAGCAGCACCANTGATTCGATCACAGCCCAGCCAATACGAAACACATCAGTGACGTTCTGCAGGGAAAAATATCGCCGCAGCTTACCCGCAGAGATGCCGTGAAATATCAGCTCGCGACGACCTAAGTAACCCTGCTCCAGCCCGCTTCGCGTACCAATGAAGTGCACGCGATAGCCCTTTGCCAGGAGCAGATCGGCCACAGGCAAGGCGGGAATAACGTGCCCGGCACTGCCGCCGCCGGTCATGGCAATGGGTTTGGTATGATTCATTTTATTCGGCTGCGCTTTTTCTTGTGCTCTGCAAAACTGTTATATGCCATCCCTGCACCCGGTCAATAACCGAGCACAGACTTTAGCAGCGGCACCGTCAACAAGCGCTTGTGCTGCAGGGTTGCCGCATCAAGCCGCTCTAAATCCGCCAGCAACCGATCAATCCCCCGTGGCCCACGACGTAGCCAGTATTCCACCACACTATCGCTCAAGTGATAGCCGCGCTGCTCGGCGCGAATACGCAGCACCTGACTTTTATCAGGGTCATTCAATGAGGCGAGCTGATGGTGGGCCAAAGCCCGCAAACGCGAGTTGAGATCGGCGAGGGAGAAAGACACGGTACCCGCCGGCTGCCGGTGCGCAACCATCAGGCGCCGGGGAGTATCGCCGCGGCCATCATGCAGGGTGTTGTACAACGCCATGAGCGCCTCCTCCGCAACCCGCTCGCCGCGTATTTCGTCCGCATGGTCAATGGCAATGGTCGCTGACAGGTCTTGGCCATTACGCAAGGTATCGATCAA
>PBTJ01000058.1 GCA_002726925.1 Gammaproteobacteria bacterium
TTTACGCCGACGATCATGGCGACGTAGAGGATAGCGGCATTGAAGAAACCATCGTTACTGCGTCGTATCTGGGCAGCTCAGAGGTGGGAGAATCCGGCAACGCACAAATCATTCGGGGCGAAGATCTGGCGACTAGCGCCACGCTGGGCCTTGGCGATGCTCTAGACGACCTGTTGGGCGTCTCTGTCACCGATTTCGGTAGCGCTGTCAGCCGACCAACTATTCGAGGTCTAACAGGAGACCGGGTAGCCGTATTGAGCAATGGCGTCAGAGCTCGAGACGTCTCTGGTCTTGGAGCAGATCACAGCATGGACGTTGATCTCTTCGATGTTGATCAAGTCGAAGTGATCAAAGGCCCAGCATCTCTGCTGTATACCAAAGGCGCGATCGGCGGCGTTATTAACGTTGTGGATAGCACAATCGCGGCTAGTGACTTCGATCGCAGTTCAACGACCATCGGCATGGAAACGCAAAGCGTCAATAATGGGCAAGTGGAGTTCGTCTCACATCAAAGCAACATAGCTGGACTTAATTTTAGTGCTACTTACAAAAATTCCGAATTTGAGAATTTTGAGTTACCGAAAGGTGCGTTAATGCACGAGGAAGACGAGCATGGCGACGAGCATGGCGATGAGCACGGCGACGAGCATGGCGACGAGCACGGGGATGAACACGAGGAGGGGCCAATTGGATTCCTCAATAATTCTGACTACACGCAAGAGACAATGCGATTTGGCGTTTCCAAAGTTGGAGAGTGGGGACACGTCGGCGCGTCCTTTTCACGAAATGAGGGACTGTATGGTATTCCCTTCCATCGTGAACCAGAAGGAGCCCATGGAGGCCACGGAGACGAGCATGATGATGAGCATGGCGACGAGCATGGCGACGAGCATGATGATGAGCACGGCGACGAGCATGAAGACGAGCGAATAATCGCGACGACAGAATCGGACATCATCAATCTCGACGGTCTACTAAACCTGAATGCTGGCCTACTTAAAAGCATCGACTATCATTTCCGTGACACTGATTACAAGCTTGCTGAAGCTCATGTTGAAGAAGAAGCCCACGATGGCGATGAACACGGCGATGAACACGGCGATGAACACGGGCATGGCGCCCCCACAGTGTTTACTAACGAGGCGCAAGAGTACGGGGCGGTATTCGATATCTCCACTGACACTATGACGCAAAAGATCGCCTTAGAATTCGTTTCTGAGGATGTAGCAATCTTTGGTTCCGAAGCGTTTATGAACCCTGCCAGCACCGATGAAATAACCGTTGGCTACTACGTCAGCCGCGAGCTGGGAGGCTTTGTTTTCGATCTCGGCATCCGAAATGACTGGGTTGAACGCAGCGGATCTGTCACAGAAGATCACCACGACGATGAGCACGGCGACGAGCACGGCGACGAGCACGGCGACGAGCACGGCGACGAGCACGGCGACGAGCACGGCGATGAAGAGGCGGAGCTGAGTTACTTCGATACCGATGAATCGATTACAAGTTTTGGTTTGCAAATCTCAAGAGAGATCACCGACCAGTTCTCAACAACGCTGAATCTGGCGAGTGTGGAGAGAGCACCTGCAGCTGTAGAGCTTTTCATGAATGGCCCGCATTTGGCGACTGGTCGCCACGAAATAGGCAACCCCGATCTACAAACGGAAGAATCTAGCAACGCTGAACTGCTGCTTGATTATTCGAGCGACAGATATTTCGGTTCCTTGTCCGTGTACATGAACGACATCGACAATTACATCTACTTGTACGATGACCCCGTAGAAGAGCGCGACGGATTGATAAGTGCGAGCTATCTNCAANAAGATGCAGAGTTTCGCGGATATGAGTTTGAAGTCGGCACCGTTGTTGCCNTGGCAGGCGGCGATCTNACACTGTCNTANGGTTTTGACTCTGTAGACGCAGACTTTTCGGATGGCACNAACGTGCCGCGAATAAACCCTGACAGAAGCATCTATTCGGCNGCCTACTCTCGCGGCAGCTTAGACGCATCAATCGTCTTAAAAGACGTGGAAAGGCAGCCTGATCATGCTCTCGGTGAAGAAGAGACGGCGGGTTACAACATGCTAAACATGAACATCGCCAACGTGTTCACCCTNACCAACGACGTTGACCTCACCGTTTCCGTCTTCGGTAGAAACCTGCTGGACGAAATTGCTCGCAACCACTCGTCTTTCGTCAAGGAAGAAGTTCCGCTTCCNGGGCGTAGCTACGGATTGAAGTTCTACGCAACGTTCTAAGCAGGAAAGCAAACACTCGGTTGAAAAGCCGCGGGCAGCATTGCTGTCCGCGCANCTCACCAAANCGCGATCCACATGACTCNCCCCANGGCGAGCANTCCCACGATCAGTTGCACCAGTGCAACCAACANCCCCTTGCGCAAGCCAATGCCGCCAAGATCCGGCACCTTAATCAGCAGTCCATAAAGATAANCCTGCAGTAGCGTCCCAAGGGCTNCCGGTAAGAATTGCAAAGCCCCTTCCGTNCCAACCTCCAGCGCTGGCAGCATCACGCCCCCCCATTCGCTGAGAAGCATACCGACACCAGTACCTACAAACGTGACNCGATAAGCATGCCAATAATCCGGTTTGTATTTTGCTATNGCTAAGGTCGCGCACTGAACGATGACGGCGCCGATTAGCGACCCAACCGCCAGACCAATCAAAGTGCCCGCCCACTGAGCAACCTGCTCCATGAAGTCTATTCCATCAACGCAAACCCCAATGATTTTCCGACGCAGTAATTTTTGAGAGTCTCAAAAGACGAGCGCGTGCCTGCAGTGGACCAAAGGTATGCCCCTGCGATGACTGTCTTGAGCTAACATGCCGAAAACACAGGAATGATCTCTATGGTGGTAAAAGCCATTATTCGGGCTGGACTGCTACTGATAGCGTTGCTCGCACCGTATTCGATGGCCGCGCCAAAATCGGAACTATGGCCCTATTGGAGCGCGTACCAGTCGCAGTCGAGCATCAAGGTTGATCACCAGATCTGGCAAGCGCTACTTTCTCGCTATGTGCTGCTAAGCGATGACGGCATCCATCGCGTGGCCTATGGCGAATTTGATGAGACGGCAAAAGCAAAGCTTCGCGAATACCTCGACGCGATGAGCCGCATAGCACCAACACAGCTCAATCGAGACGAGCAACTGTCGTACTGGATCAACCTCTACAACGCGCAGACCATTCAGGTCGTCCTCGATCATCCGAGGAAAAAGAGCATTCTCTCTATGGGTCCATTCTTTTCGCTGGGGCCTTGGGACGAACCGTATCTCACCATTGAAAACAAACCGGTTACGCTCAACGATATCGAACATCGAATACTGCGCCCCATCTGGCAGGACCATCGACTGCACTACGTCTTGAACTGCGCCAGTATTGGTTGCCCAAACCTAAGCCAAACCGCCTATCGCGCAACCTCAATAGCGCAACAAATGGCCGATGCGCAGATCGCATTTTTGCAGCATCCTCGCGCGATATCCTTTACCGACCGTGGCGAATTACAGCTCACCAGCCTGTTTGATTGGTACCTCGCCGACTTCGCCCCAGACGTATTTGGGTTGCTGGCCTATCTTGCAGTTCAGCGCCCTGACCTCGCAGCAGACCTTGCTGCGATGGCCGGCAACGCCGATGCCAAAATTAACTATGTTTACGATTGGGATCTGAACGTGGTTGACTAGGCGGCAGTATCTAAGAGGAATGTTCGGGGGAGAGCATGAGTACATCACATTACGACACCATCCTAACGTCGCTACGCGACGGGGTTATGACCATCACCATGAATCGCCCAGAGCGCTTGAACGCTTGGACCTACCAGATGGGCGCAGAGCTTCAGCGGGCAATTGAGCGCGGCAACGACGATGCTAACGTCGATGTCTTTGTCCTCACCGGCGCTGGCCGCGGCTTTTGTGCGGGCGCGGACATAAAAGATTTGTTCAAAAACCAAGCCGACGCCGGGGACGATGGCAGCAATGAACGACCGGCCCGAGACTGGGTAGGCCTCGTGCGGGAAGCTAAGCCGATAATTGCCGCAGTCAACGGCGCCGCTGTTGGCGTGGGGCTTACACAAATTCTGCCCTGCGACTACATCATGGCGAGCCCTGACGCCAAGTTCAGCGCGCGTTTCGTCAAGATGGGTGTGGTGCCCGAGTTGGCCAGCTCTTACTACTTGGTGGCGCGAGCAGGTTTTGGTTTGGCCAACCGCATGATGCTCACCGGTGAAACCCTCGATGCTGCCGAAGCTCAGCGCATCGGTTTGGTCGATGAACTCGTGGCAGAAGCCGACGGCTTGCTGCCTCGCGCAATTGAACTCGCCAAACAAATTGGTGAAAACCCGCCCGGCGCACTGGGCTCTGTGAAGGCACTGGTCACGGCGAATATGGCGGAGCCCGATGTGAAGGAAGTACAACGACGCGAGATGGCGGCACTGGCCGAGGCATATAAGAGTCCCGAACACCATGAGGCGATTGCTGCTTTTATCGAGAAACGTCCGCCAAATTTCAAAAACTTGGGTTAGCCGGGGCTAATTCGCCGCTGTGGTCTCGCCCTGGCCTTGCTGCAGCCAATAAAGCCCGATCAATAGCACTGCGTTAGCAATGCCCAAGACTTGCAATGCCCACACCCAGCCTGCCACATTCNGCGACAGCAGCGGCATCCATAGCCCGGCGCTGAGCATCAACCCTGCTCTCGCGCCATCTGCCCAAAATCGATACTGGCGGTGCTCAAGCCATAGGCTGGCGACATACATCGAACCTGCAATCAAAGCGAAGTTAGCAACCAAAGCGGGCTGCGCTAACTCCGNTTGCGACGCGATCAATGCAAATCCTGCACCGGTGAGTACCCANTACTGGGCAAATACATAGGCTTTCGAGCTTTGCGGAGCCTGTGGATCGTAATGCTCATGCCAACCCAGAGGATCTTCACGGCTTGGCTCAAGTCCTTGCGGGAACCATCCTGGCCCCTTAAACCAAACGCTGATCTTGTCGCGCCAGCGAGGTGCCTTCACGGCGAGNATCAAGGTATCCCACCACACGACGGCGTTTGCCCANATCGGNTTCCAACTGCGCAGCCCGTGGGTGATGCCATAAANGGGTTTTTCGTCTCTCTGCTCATCACAAAAGGTGCCNAACAAACGATCCCAGACGATCAGAAAACCGCCGTAGTTCTTGTCGATGTAGCGGGGGTTCTTGGCGTGGTGAACACGGTGATTACTTGGGGTTACGAGTAAGTAGTCGAGCATGCCCATGCGATCAACATGCTGCGTGTGTACCCAAAACTGGTAAACCAAATTCAGCGTGCCGACGCTGATCATGACGTACACCGGGGTGCCAGCCAGATACATCGGTAGGTAAAACACAAAGCCAATGTAATCGGTGCTGGTTTGTCTGAGTGCAGTGCTCAGNTTGTACTCTTCGCTTTGGTGATGCGCGCTATGGGAAGCCCACATGATGCGCCACTCGTGGCCGCAACGATGCTTCCAGTAGTAGCAGAAGTCNTAAGCGATGANAGCCGCAACCCAGTGCCACCANGCGGTAGCCTGCCAAGGNACGATACCAGCAAACTCTACTGCANTGGTGAAAACCACCGCCGAAAAGCTTAGACGCAATACTCCCATGAGTTGGCTCAAACTGCCCATCATGAGGCTGGCAACCGCATCGTTTAGACGGTAGGTCTGATGCTGCTTCCATGCACCGTAAGCCAGCTCANCGAGCATGGCGAGGATGAAAAACGGTATGGCTATTTCGACAAAGTTCATCGCCAAGACATCAATCCGCATTTGCGCCTGTTGCGATAGTAGCGTCGGCATCTGCGCGAACCCAAGAAGCCAACAGCGTTTCATAGTCGACGGTCTTACCCTGTGGTTTCTCGTTGCCTAACGCAGGTTTCGGCGCACCGGGTTGATCCAGCCAGTACTGCGCGTCCTGCTCTTCATTCAGTGCCGGGCCACATTCGCCCAGTGCGCCATGACGCTGCAGGCGCTCTAACACGCGGTCTTGTTGCGTAGCGAGGCTGTCCATGGCTGCCTGAGCGGTGACTTGGCCGCTCACCGCATTGGCTACGTTAGCCCACCACAATTGTGCCAGCTTGGGGTAGTCGGGAACATTGGTCCCCGTAGGCGTCCATGCCGTTCGTGCTGGCGAGCGATAGAACTCAACCAATCCACCGAGTTTTGGCGCCATATCCGTCATCGCCTGGGAGCGAATATCCGAATCACGAAAGGGCGTAAGACCGACCAAGGTCTTTTTCAGCGACACAGTTTTTGCAGTCACGAATTGCGCGTAGAGCCATGCGGCCTTGCGACGCTCCAACGGCGTACTCGATAGCAGCGTCCACGACCCGGTGTCTTGATAGCCAAGTTTCATACCCTCCTCCCAATATGGGCCATGCGGGGACGGCGCCATTCGCCACTTTGGGCTACCGTCGGCGTTTACCACAGGCAGGTCGGGCTTGATCATGTCCGCCGTGAACGTGGTGTACCAGAAGATCTGCTGGGCTATCTGACCTTGGGCGGGCACTGGACCAGCCTCTGAAAAGGTCATTCCCGGCGCCTGCTCTGGTGCGTAGGCCTTCAACCAATCAATGTACTTCTGCAGCGCATAAACTGCTGCCGGCGCATTGGCAGCGCCCCCTCGGGTGATTGATGAACCAACCGGGCGACACTGCTCTACGCGAATGCCCCATTCATCCACAGGCAGGCCATTAGGAATACCCTTGTCGCCAGCACCGGCCATGGACAACCACGCGTCGGTAAAACGCCAACCCAGCGAAGGATCTTTCTTACCGTAGTCCATATGGCCATAAACCTTCTGCCCATCAATCTCGCCGACGTGAACGGAAAAAAACTCGGCAATGTCTTCATAGGCAGACCAATTGACCGGCACACCCAGTGGATAGCCATATCGTCGCTCAAATCTCTGCTTCAGTTTGGGATCGGAGAACCAGTCATGGCGAAACCAATACAGGTTAGCGAACTGCTGGTCAGGTAACTGATAAACCTTGCCGTCTGGGCCCGTCGTGAAGCTCAGGCCAATAAAGTCATCCAAATCCAGTGTTGGCGACGTGACATCTGCGCCTTCACTTGCCATGAAATCGCTGAGTGCTAGCACGTAACCGTAGCGAGAATGCGTGCCGATCAGGTCTGAATCGTTAACGTAGGCATCAAAAATGTTTTCGCCTGACTGCATTTGCGTCTGCAGCTTTTCGATCACATCACCCTCTTGAATAAGGTCGTGATTAACGCGAATACCCGTCACCGCCAAAAACGCTTGGGCGAGAGTTTCGCTCTCGTACTGATGGGTGGTTAGGGTTTCCGACACCACGTTAATGGTCATGCCTCGAAACGGTGCTGCGGCCCGAGTAAACCAAGCCATTTCTTCTAGCTGCTGATCTCGACTCAAGGTCGAAGGTTGGAATTCAGCATCGATCCACTGAGCAGCATTGGCCGCGTAATCAACATCTGCCTGCGCAGCGGTGACTGGCGCATCGTTCGACTTACTGCAGGCGATAAGCCCCGACAAGGCTCCCACGAAGATAACGCCCCTACTGACTTTACCGACCCACTGAGGTAACTGCATTTTCCCCTCCTATCCCCGAACATCTGTGCATTGCTGATCGCGATCTATCTTACCCCCAGCAAGCAATGGGAACGAAAGGTTAGATGCCCTTAGCCCTTAGCCCTTAGCCCTTAGCCCTTAGCCCTTAGCC
>PBTJ01000059.1 GCA_002726925.1 Gammaproteobacteria bacterium
ATCGTTCTCTCTGTCTCGGGCAATGCAGCCGAGGCCACGCTGCGGCCCGACTATGCCGCGACGCGGCTGGCAACCGTTGAAACCTTAGATGAGCTTTTGTCAGATAACCTGTTTACCGTCGAAGCCGTTATCTTCAAAAGATTGGACACGCAGGCCGCACTTCTCGCCTCGCCAGCAAATGCGGTGCAAGAGGGTGCGTCGGCCGAGCAAACCTTCCTTGATTCTCCAGAGCCGCTGCTGCGCTTCGTCGACGCCACTTTATCGATGAATCTTTTTCACCTTAGCCCCGACACGCCAGAAATGACAAACCGACTTGGAATGCGCGCCAAACTACCGATAAAGCCTGCAAGCGCGCCGGAGTGCGTATCAGATCCTACCGAGATCTACGCCAAGCCGTTCAGCATTCAGGGACTCCTAGAAAAGCTAACCATTCGTCTTCAGCCCGAGGATTTTGGTGATGCATACCCACCCGAGGGTCAGGCATCGCTCCCTGGTGCCGAAACGATACCGGTATCCGTTATACGGCCTGAACTATCGCCTGAACCGCCGCCAAAGAACCTAACGACGATTACACCCACACGCTATCTGCAATTGATTGAGGGGCTAACCCGCTTCGACGCACTGCGCGAGCACCAGGAGTACCGCCAAAGAACATCACAAGACTTGCGGCTCAGCGACAGCGTTAGAAGACTCAGACGCAATGGCAACTATGAGATCCTTGGGCATTTGGCATGGCAACAGCGCGTGCCAGAACGCGGGCAACCGCAGCCCATTTACATCAACTTTAACGACGGCGAACTGCAGGGTGAACTCGCCGTTACTCTCGGACGCTATCTGCACACGTCAGCGAGACTTTGGTTTACGCCGGATTCCATCACGATTGCCCCCCTAGGCCAATATGCACAAATGAGCCAAAGCCGACGCATGCGCAGTGCGACGCTTCACTACTTCGATCATCCCCTATTTGGCATGATCGTACGTATCGACAAAGTCGAGTATCCGAGCACATTAGCGGATATATTTTTGGCCTTTAAGACCTCGCTAGAAATCCAAGACTAGTGCCTCCGCGCTTTAGTCGTGAGCGTAAAGACTGGGCAGATTTCGACAGTAACCCAACACATCTAGGCCACAGCCAAATACGTTGCACTCATCGCAAACGATCACACTCAGGCTTTCATCGAAACCGTTAGGTGGCGCCTCGGCTGAGGTTTCTATCAAACGGCAAAGCCAAGTCGTGCCTGCTGCTTGCTGGGTTAGCCTTGCAACAATCCGTTGATAATCGATGGCACCGCTGCGGGCACCGTCTAGCAAGACCACTGTGCGCCGCTGTAGTGAAGGCCAAGTGCCGACGGAGCGCAGCCCAGAGTCCGACATTTCCGCAAACAGCACCTGTTGGGCGAAAACCGTGCGCTGCATCAGGGCACCAAGTAGAAAGGCGGAATCGGGCAGCAGCGCTATCACTAATGGATTTTTGTCCTGCAGCCGCGCAGTNAGCGTTACTGCAAAACGATCCAAGGCGATCTGCACNTGCTGGACACCGACTACCTCGCGAGCGCCATGTATGCGAGCGCATACCTCATCAGGCAATGCTGATAGTTCNGCAACTCGGCTTAACAAGTCAGTCATCTTGCAGGCGAATCCTGACCGGCAGCTTGCTGAGCATTACGCTGATCCAAGGCCATTTCCTGCAAAGCTTCCGGAGTTTGGAACTGCAGGGTTTGGGTGGGATAAGCGAACTCCGCCTGATGAGCTGCGACGATGTCTGCAATGCGTAGCAATACATCCTGCTTTACTCGGTGAAAGGTCGCCCAATCCGTCGTCTTGGTGAAGGTGTAGACAAAAAAGTCCAGGGAACTTGCACCAAAGGTGACAAAGTTCACCATCAACGTTCTGTCTTGGGCAATGTCTTCATGTTCGGTAAGCATCGTATGTACTTCTGCCACAATGTTCTGCATCTGCGCCAAGTCGTCGTAACGAATACCTAAGGTTTCAAAGATTCGGCGGTTGTGCATNCGTGAGGGATTTTCGACGGACACCTCGGTAAAAACCGAATTCGGGACGTACAGGGGACGTTGATCAAATGTCCGGATCTGCGTCACTCGCCANCCAATAAACTCTACCGTGCCTTCGATACTGCGATCGGGCGAACGTATCCAATCGCCAACAGAAAAGGGACGATCGAGGAAAATCATCAGGGCACCAAAAAAATTCGCCAGCAAGCTGCGTGCCGCAAAGCCAATAGCAATGCCGCCAACACCGCCCAAGGCAAGNACACCAGAGATAGAAAATCCAAAAGCCTGCAAAGCCATCAAAACACCAGAGATGATGATTGCCGCACGNAGCAGTTTGGCGACCGCTGCAGCGGTCGTGGCATCAACCTTATCCCCGTGCTTGCCCTCAACGAAGCCGCGCTCAACGTTTTCCGTGAAGCCTACGGCGAACCAAATCAGCAGCCAAACTACCGCCACATCGCGGACTTGATTGGTCAGCGTAAATATCTCCGCCTGCGCATCAAAGCCCATCGAATCAATCGCGAAGGAAATACCGATAATCCAGATGCCCAAATTCACAGGCTTACGCATTGCGGCTATGAGCGCGTCATCCCAACCATTTTCAGTTTGATCAGCGCGCTGTTGCGCCTTCGCCAACGCCCGGCTGGCGACATATCGAAAGATCCCCGTAAGCAGCAATATGCCAAAGGCTGCGGCGAGCCAGGCGTAGCTGCCTGTCATTACATTGATGTGATCCATGGTGCCTTCAAAGCTTGTCAGTGCCTTGCTCACGGTCTGTGAGCATGTCTTCGCAACAGCCATGCATACTAGCAAAGGTCTGTCGATTTCCCGGAACAAATAACACCACTCGTCAAGGGTCTGCTGTACCGACAAAATGCTGTACAAAAACTCAGTATGCTGTCTATACTAACAGCACTGTACAAAAAATCAGGACAGACATGGCTCCAGTTAGCGCTTTGAAACAAACCCTCACAGCTCGTCAGGCNCAAATTCTCGAATTNATTCGTCGTCACATAAATGACACCGGCTACCCGCCAACTCGGGCAGATATCGCATCAGAACTTGGCTTTAAATCGCCAAACGCCGCGGAGGAGCATCTGAAAGCGCTCGCGCGNAAGGGCGCCATCGAAATGATTCCCGGNGCCTCGCGGGGTATTCGCATTCCAGACATGATCGATGACGGCCTACCCATCGTTGGCCGTGTTGCAGCCGGTAATCCGATTCTCGCGGAAGAAAACATTGAAGATCGTATCGATCTACCAGCNGGCTTTTTTCAGCCCCACGCAGACTACCTATTGCGTGTNAGAGGCGACAGCATGATTGACGCTGGAATACTCGATGGTGACCTTCTTGCGGTGCACAAAACGCAGCAGGCCACCAATGGCCAAATCGTCGTAGCGCGCATCGAAGAGGAGGTAACGGTCAAACGCTTTCAGCGCACGCGCAAACGTAATCAGGTATTGCTTCTGCCCGAAAACGACGCATACAAACCCATAGAGGTGAATTTGTCAGAGCAGAATTTTGCGATTGAAGGCTTGTCNGTNGGCGTTATTCGACAGCAAATCTGAATGGATCCAGTGCACGCNTGCCCGCTGAGCGGACAAGCGCCTTAATAGATNATTGCGGAGCGCCAACGGCGTCACCGCAATCNAGGTTTTAGACCTCTCAACCNGCNCCAGAACTTANAATATGGCGCTCAACATATAGCGNCTATGCGCTCTNCTTACCCCTTGCGGCTTTTTTCTGCGCGCCTCGTTTCTTCGGTTCACCCTCTTCTACCCAGTTAGGCGCTTGGTAAAAGGCCTTCCAACCCGAAGCCTTACCTTCAATCTCCGACTGAACGTATTGCTCCTTCGTTTTACGGCTATAGCGAATCACAGCAGGATTACCCTCGGGGTCTTGCTCAGGGGCACCCAGCAGATATCGAAACTTTGGATCGAGCTCATTGGCATGGGGCTTAATTTCCGCCACTAAGGGCGCCCTCGTCTCACGATGTTTGGGAAACTGGCTGGCTGCCAAGAAAATACCTGACGCCCCATCTCGTAGGAGGTAGTGGTCGTCGACTTTTTCACACTGCAGCTCGGGCATGGGAATCGGATCGGCCTTCGGTGGCGCAGGCTCACCGTTGCGCAGCAATTTGCGGGTATTAGGGCACTCAACGCAGCCAAAATATTTACCAAACCGACCGGACTTCAGCTGCATCTCACTGCCACACTTGTCGCATTCGAGCAGAGGACCGTCGTAGCCCTTGATCTTGAAGGTTCCTGTCTCGATCTCGATAGCATCGCAATCGGGATTGTTCCCACAAATGTGCAACTTTCGAGTTTCGTCAACAAGATAACTCAACATGGCGCTTTGGCATTTGCTGCATTTGCGCATTCTTCTCAGCAGCTTGGATTCGCCCTCGTCATCCTTGTCAACGTCCACGGCTTCTTCGCCGGGAATCAGGTTTACTGTCTTCGTGCAGCGCTCCTTGGGTTTTAAGCCATAACCAGAACAGCCTAGGAAAACACCGGTAGAGCCATTGCGAATTTGCATGTGGCGACCACAATCTTCCTTTGGACAAGTAATGTCGGTATCCGTTGGCGCGTTATCGCGCATACCACTTTCCGCGTCCTTAGCAGTTATCAGCTTGCCGCTGAAATCACCATAGAACTTATCCAACACCTGATCCCACTGAGATTGGCCATGAGCTACTTTATCTAGCTCCTCTTCCATATTCGCGGTGAAGCCGTAGTCCATCAGATTGTCGAAATTCTCCATCAGGCGATCAGTCACCAACTCACCAATCTTCTCGGCATAAAAACGCCGAGTGTCCAAGCGCACATAGCCACGATCTTGAATGGTTGAAATGATGCTGGCGTAGGTCGACGGTCTCCCAATACCCAATTTTTCCAGCTCTTTCACCAAACTCGCTTCACCGAAGCGCGGCGTAGGTTTGGTGAAGTGTTGAATGGCCTCGCAGTCTGCCAATACCAGCGGCTCGCCGGCCTGAAAATCAGGCAGCGTCGCGTCCTCTTGCTTTTTTGACATGGGTGGTAAAACCCGGGTGAAGCCGTCAAACTGCAAAATCCTGCCGCGCACCGATAGCTCAAACTCCCCTGCCCGAGCATTGATACTCGTGCTTAAGTAGCGTGCATCGGTCATCTGACAGGCCAAAAACTGATTTCGAATCAGCTCGTACAAGCGGACGGCGTCCGCGTCAACGCCAGTAAGGTGCTCTGGTGTAGTACCTACGTTGGAAGGACGGATCGCCTCATGAGCCTCTTGAGCATCCTCTTTACTGCTGTAGCGCTTCGGCGTTTCGGGCAGATAGTCTGCGCCATACTCATTGCCGATCAGCGCGCGCGCCGCTTCAACCGCCTCAGTACTGAGGTTTGTCGAATCAGTTCGCATGTAGGTGATGTAGCCGGCTTCGTAAAGTCGCTGGGCCATGGTCATCGTTTTCTTAACGGAAAACCCCATTCTTGTGCTCGCCGACTGCTGCAACGTCGACGTGATGAACGGCGCGTTTGGTCGGCTGCGGGTAGGCTTGTCCTCACGCTTGGCGATCTCAAAGGACTGGCTCTTCAATAATCCAAGCAGTTCCATGGCAGAAGCTTCGTTGGTCGGACGAAAGTTTTCGCCCCGATACTTGCTGACCTGAAAACGCACAGGAGCATCATCGTTTTGACGTCCAACATCCGCAAAGGCGTCCCAGTATTCCTCTGGCTGAAAGGCGCGTATCTCGCGTTCACGCTCGACGATCAATCTCACCGCCACACTTTGCACGCGCCCCGCAGACAAGCCGCGAGCGACTTTCGCCCACAGCAAGGGGGATAGCTCGAACCCTACAACACGATCCAAAAACCGGCGCGCCTGCTGTGCATGCACGCGGTCCATATCGATTTCACCCGGGTCCACAAAGGCTTCTTGAATCGCTTTACGCGTAATTTCGTTGAATACCACTCGGCGATAACGAGTTTCATCGCCGCCTATGGCCTCGCGCAGATGCCACGCAATGGCTTCTCCTTCTCTGTCTAGGTCGGTTGCTAGAAAAATCGCAGGCGCATCTTTTGCCAAACGCTTCAACTCATCGACTACTTTTTCCTTGCCGGGCAGAATTTCATATTGCGCCGACCAATTCTTATCAGGATTAACGCCCATGCGCCGAACCAGTTGTTCGCGAGCGCGCTTCTTTTTATAGGCCTCACGTTTGGCTGGCGACAGCGCCTTGGTTTTTTGCGCTTCCTTGGCGCGAGCCTTGGGGTCTACGGCCTTGCCACCTGTGGGCAAATCTCGGATGTGACCAACACTTGATTTGACGACGTAGTCCTTACCCAAGTAACGATTGATCGTCTTCGCCTTTGCTGGTGACTCTACGATAACCAAGGAACGTGCCATGCAATAAACGCCTCTTTGACGGGTGGTAGACCGATATTTTCGGTCCATTCATGCTCGCTTCGGGTGGGATCTGAGAGCAAAAAGACGCTCAACAACCCCGGAGATCGGCGGTTTATAGGACGCGCCGAACATGCCTGTCAAGGAAACTCATGCAGCGGATGTTCNGCATGGCCTTACCGAACCAGCGAAAAAGCTGAGNGCCAGCCGGTCAGTCCAGCTTCTACTCCGGGCCTACTCCCCAGTNTTTCTTCGACACATTAATGAGGGCACGCATGGTTCCATCGAGGCGCTGCAGACGTGGGAAATCAGCCGGAGTTTGAGCCGCCTTGGACTTTCGTTTTGGCCAAAATAACGCCAGCGGAGGGTTTTTATTGTCTGAGGTCACAGCGCTCTTTTCCATCCAAAACGCCGCCACGAAACGCTTATCAAAATGCACGCCGAGCACATCATCGGGTAGTTGCTNCAGCACGGCTATAGTNTCAGCCATTGCGGCGGGCAGATGACGCCACTGCACCANCCCTTTTTGCTGAGCAGGCTCATGTAGCAAGACACCCCAATTATCCGACAGGCGCTCAATGGTTAGAGCCAAACGCACGGGAATCCGCATCAGCGTCAGCGGCGCCAGCTGGTTGAGCGTGACACCAAGCGGCAGTTGATAACGTGCACAAGACACNGCCGGATGTCGCACGCCTCCACCCGCCGTCACTCGCTCTTGATCATCGGGATCGAGCTTCAACACTCTGTCCAGCTGGACCGTATAGCCCAATGTTTTGGCCTGAGCGCGCAGTGCGGACAAGTGACGATCACGTTCAGTCGGCATCAGGTACAACATGGGGCCAATCGCGACCCCTAGGGCGAGAAAAATGACGAACCATTCCATGGTCAACGCTCCGGATTAAAGAAACAGTCTATCGACCAACAAATTCTCGGTTGTTTTGCGCTTTAGGAAAAGAACTCCACCAACTGATTTCGCCCTATTGTTGCTGCGCCAAACAGAGGGTATCTTCCGCTCAATCATCCCCGGTGGAGGTTTGTATGTCACCTTATTCGACCGTTGTATTGGCCGCTGACTTGACCGAAGAATCGACCCTGTTGGCAGAACGAATGAAACAGATCGTCGGCGACTCGCCCTGCGCTGTGCACATTGTGCATGTCATTGAACCACTGAGCTCCGCCTATGGAGGCGACGTACCGATGGATCTGTCACCGGTTCAAGATCAAATTCAGGATCAAGCCAAAATCCATCTTGCCGAATTTGCGCGACAGCTTGGCGTACCCGAGGCACATCAACATCTCATTTTCGGACGTCCGCAGAGCGAAATACAGCGGGTTGCCGAGGAATGCGAAGCCGACCTTATTGTCGTTGGCAGTCATACACGCAGTGGTCTCGCACGGCTATTAGGCTCAACAGCCAACGGCGTCATGGATAGCGCACCATGCGATGTGCTCGCGGTTCACGTTGGTGAAGGCTAAGTCACCATTAAAGCTAAGTCGCTTATCGCACGCGCGTGCTTGATTTGTTTCTTAGCCTTGCTCACAGGCGGCCATGGGAGCGTTGCATGGGCCGCTGCTGTTAACGAATCACCACTTGCACAGCGCGCCGCAGATAGAGCGACCTACAAACAGGCCGTCTCGCATGCGCGCAAGGGCCAAATGTCGCGCAGTAAGGCGCTGCAGCAAACCTTGGCGGACTACCCCCTTGCACCGTATGTGGCTTACCACATGTTGAGCAATAGCCTAGGACAAACCAGCCCTGCTGAAATCGACGCGTTTCGCGAGCGGTATCCGGAACTGCCGGCAACCCCTCTGCTTTATCAACGCTGGCTGAAGGTTCAAGGCCAACGGCGACAGTGGCAAAGATTGCATGCGCGCCGCTATGACACGAGCAACGCAGAGCTCCAGTGCTACTTTGTTCGCGCCCAATATGGTGTGGGAGAAAAGTCACCTGCTCTGGATGCCACAACCGCACTTTGGTCGCGCCCTAAATCCCAACCAAAGGCCTGTGACCCGATCTTTGCGGTATGGCGAAGCACCGACCGATTCAGCCAAGAAGCCATTTGGCAGCGTTTCAAAGGCTCCATGGAGGCAGGCGAACGCATTCTGGCGCGGTATCTACAGCGGTATTTGACCGGTGCTCGTCGCACGACCGCCTACGCTTTCTACGAACTGCGTCGCCAGCCCCAACGGGTCAGTTGGCGTGGCGCTTTCGCCGCTGACACGGCAGAGAACCGCGCAGCCATTAGCTACGGTATAAGACGTCTAGCTCGACGAGACGCACTAAAGGCTTCGTCGGCATGGCGCACATTTCGCACCTCGCATACCTTCGATACAGCTCAGCGCCAATTGCTCGATGACCATGTCGCGGTTGCTCTCGCTGGCGATAATCAATTTCCAAGCATCGACCAGCGCGGCCTGCATACTTCAGCCTTTGCGGTCAATGGCATTCTCGACGCAGCGATAGCTCATGAACGATGGGCGGAACTGCTCTACTGGGGAACGCAGCTTAGCAATATTGAAGCTAGCAAAACTCGCACCCAGTACTGGCTAGCTAGAGCAAAGCAGCAACAGGGAGAGCCTCACTCGTTTGCCGACCTCGCGACACATCGCGACTATTACGGTTTCTTAGCAGCCGCTCAAATTCGCGCAGATGCCGAATTACAGGCCGCGCCACCAAGACAGCTCACTCGCAAGAACGAAGCGCGATTGCTGGCGATACCCGGGATTGCGCGCGCAGTCGAGCTGTTCGCCATAGGCGATGATCTAAACGCTAGGCGCGAATGGTACCGGACGATTGAGCAACAAGATCAAAATACACAACATGAAATGGCCTACCTTGCACAGCGCATGGGCAAACTCTTTTTGGCCATCCAAACCGCCAACCGAGCCGATGCAAGAAACGATTTAACGCTGCGCTTTCCAAGCGCCTATGCGGTGGCATATCAAGAAGCATCCTTAAGACAGAGCATCGAGCCCTATCTGCTGCAGGCCATTACACGTCAAGAGTCGGCTTTTCAGGTGAAGGCAAAATCCAGTGCTGGCGCACTAGGTCTCATGCAGGTAATGCCAGCGACAGCAAAATTAGCCATTCGTCGCGGCGGTCTTACCGCTATCATGGGTTCTGGCAGCGGCAGATTTGTTGAACAAGATCTAGTGATCCCGGAGCGCAATATCGAAATCGGCAGCTATCATCTTGCTTGGTTGCTGCGCCGCTACTCCGGTCTTCGCCCACTAGCGATTGCCGCCTACAACGCTGGTGAGAGCCGTGTTGATCGATGGCTGCGACAGGCTCGGAGCATACCCATGGATGTCTGGATAGAAACGATTCCGTTCAAGGAGACACGCAACTACGTGCAAAACGTATTGGCGTTTGAAGTGGTGTATCGTGAATTGGAACAACGCGGAGCGCCGGTGCTGCGTGGTCAGGAGTGGGTCACACCGAAGAGCTAAGCCGCCAATCGAAGATGACCGTTTAGCATTTGTGTATCAATGCAGCATCCGCACAAGCGTTACAACGGCCATGCCACGGTAGTCTTCAGGCCAAGCGAAAAACCGATCGATACGTTGGTTGTAGGCTTTGAACGCCGTCAAAACGTATAAGACATATCTCAAATTTGGCAGCATCTGAGCCCTGATATTCACCAAGCAAAATATTCACCTCGCCAAGAAATCTGCCAGCACCTTGGCATCAAATGGCGCGGCAAGCTCGGCCTCTCCAAGGCGCAGTACTGGAATCCGCTCGCCATAGGTCTCCATCAAGGTATCGTCTGTCGCAACGTCTATCACGTCGAGCTGCATACCAGCGACACCAGGGGTGGCAAAGAGAAGGTCTAAGGCTTGATCGCAGAGAGTGCAAGCCGTTGTGCTATAAAGTATCAGTCGATGCATAAGTGATGTGTGGTGGTCAATGGTCGCCGGCAAGTGCCAGCCAAGCTAAGATCTTGCCATGCAATTTACCAAGCGCCTAGCAACCCACCCGGCACGCCTGAATTTTCCACTGCCAATACACGCTACAGTCGCGTGGCAGCCTATCGGATCAGCCGAGCGCAACCAGGGCTCGCTCTGGCGCACAAGTGTTGCCCTACCCGCGTTGCCTGAATCGCACATCGTCGTGCCGAGCTTTGCCTGCTTGGAGGATGATTATCAGTATCAGTGGGTGCTCAGCAATACGGTCGCCCCCGACTCCATGGAGCACACCAGTACGCTTGCAGCGATTACCGCCAGCAACAGCGCTGTGCATCCGATTTTTAAGCAGGCCGACGATATTGGAGGGAGTCTGAGCGCAAAGATTGATTGCTGGCATACGCAAAGCGATCTGCCAACCGTTATGGCCTACCTCACACTGTGGCTGCCGCACTCGCTCAAGCCGCCGGAACAAGACCTGATGGTCATTAGCCTGCGCCCTATCGAGCAGGCAATCTCGGTGCTACCAAACACGACGGAATCTACTCGTCTCGCCATGCCCTGCCCGATTAGCCAAATGCAGGCGGAACCCAGCATTGCCAAGCGCATATGCTCGCCAACGGCCACCGCCATGGCTGTGGCTGGTGAACAAGCCTTGAAGCACTGGCCCACTGCAGTAAAGGTCTGTCTCGATCCGCATACCAAGGCTTATGGCAAATGGCCACTGGCCATCTATTGGGCGTCTCAAAATAGGCGGCTGGGTTCGGTAGAAGCACTCGCAAATTGGCCCACCGCGCTCACCGTGCTTAAAGCAGGCTCGCCGATTGTATGCAGTATTCGATTCGACAAAGACGCTTTACCTGGCGCTCCTTTGCAGCGAACCGATGGACACTTAGTGGTGCTATACGGTGTCGAATTCGAGGGCGAAAGCGGTTTCGCCCTCGTCATGGATCCTGCTGCTGAATCTCACGCTGAGGTGGCCCGTCGTTATCCTCTAGAGGCCTTTAGTCAGGCGTGGCTGGGGCTACGCGGCGGCGCCTATCTCTTTTCACCGACACAGGCACGAACAGCAAGGGTTGGAGAAGAATCCTAGTGGATATTGGTACACACGTTTATCTGCGCAAAGTGGTGGCTCAAGATCAGGGCGAGTTCCTGCAGCTGATGCGTGCCAGTAGGGATATCCACAGCCCCTGGATTACCCCACCGACCACGCCGCAAATGTTCCGCAACTACATGCAGCGCATACGCCGAAGCGATCACGAGGGCTATGTGATCTGCCGCACGGCAGACGACCGCATCGTTGGGGTTATTAACCTCAATCACATTGTGCGGGGTACCTTCCAAAACGCATCCCTGGGTTACTATGTTGGCCTGCCATACCAGGGCAATGGCTACATGCAGCAAGGCCTTGAACAACTTATGCGGCTGGCTTTTACCACGCTTGGTCTACACCGGCTTGAAGCCAATATCCAACCCAACAACGAGCGCTCAAAAAGGCTTGTTGAGGCCTGCGGTTTTCAGTGCGAAGGGCTCAGTGAGGGTTTTTTGTTCATCGACGGTCAGTGGCGAGACCACGAACGCTGGTCTGCTTGCGCCGACCGCGATACTTTACGCCCATGAGCCAACAGCACGACCCGAACGAGATGTTAACCATTGCTATCCTTGCAGGCGGAAACTCGGCAGAAGCGCAGGTTTCTCGCAACTCAGCGGCGCAAATCGAGCAGGCGTTAGCTGAATCAGGGCACGCCACACAGGTTATTGAACTGGACACCAACTGCGCTCAAGCGCTGCTAACCATGCATCCCGACGTGGTGTTCCCTGCGTTGCATGGCCCACCCGGTGAAGACGGCACCGTGCAGGGCCTGCTTGAAATGCTCTACCTACCCTACGTTGGCAGCGATGTCAGGGGCAGCGCGCTGGCCATGGATAAAGCCATCGCAAAAAGCGTGTTCATTCGCCGTGGCTTGCCCGCGTGCGAAGATGTCATCGTGCACCCAAGCGACGATTTATTCGATGCAGCAGAGACCATTCAGGCAAAGCTAGGCCCACGCATCGCCCTTAAGCCCCTCAATCAGGGCTCTGCCATCGGCGTACAGCTACTACCCACTGGCGGCAACATTGCAGCGGCACTCAAGGCGACGATCGAATATGGCAGCTGCTTAGTCGAGCCCTACATCGAGGGCCGCGAGATGACCGTGGGTGTGCTGCAGCTAGGCAGCAAGTGTCACCCTCACCCAGTGATCGAAATTTGCACACCAAAAGATGAGTGGTACGACTATGAACACCGCTACACGGCAGGTCAGAGCGAGCATGTGATGCCAGCTCCGATTCCAGCGGAGCTCAGTGATCAGCTGCAGGCGATTGCGGTGGCCGCCCATCAAGCCCTAGGCCTGCGCGACCTGTCACGGGCAGATTTTATCGTCACCGACAAAGATGAAATTTATCTACTGGAAGTCAACGCTTTGCCGGGTATGACGCCCGTAAGCCTTTACCCAGAGGGGGCCGGAGCCATGGGCTACTCGTTCCAGCAGTTGGTGAACGCCTTAGTGGCCCAAGCACATCTGCGC
>PBTJ01000123.1 GCA_002726925.1 Gammaproteobacteria bacterium
AACCCCGTACTCGCCAGGTTCAGGTAGGTCGCGTGAAAACAGATCCTTGGCGAGGTCATTCAATAAGCTGTGCGGTAGGCCGGTCATGATGCCAGCGCCGTCGCCGGTATTGGTTTCGTAGCCGACACCGCCGCGATGTTCCATGCAGCAGTTCATGGCATAGGCATCTTGTAAGATCTTGTGGCTGGGTCTGCCCTTAATGTCACAGACAAAGCCAACTCCGCAGCCATCTTTTTCATTGGCTGGGTCGTAAAGCCCATTTTTGCGAGGCAGGTTGCCCTCAAACGTCAGCGTCATAAATCATCTCAATGTCTTCGTCATCCAAGTGCTTTCGTGCGCTTGGCGGCCTATCAGTCGGCACCCTACTTGATAGCTCCCACTACCAATGACCTGAATCTCACGGAGTAGGAGCGGGTACATCGCCAGCAAGCGATGCGCCGAATTCGAGGGTCACGATGCCCAGACTGCCAGCGAGGCCGACAATCAAGAACGCAGTTAAAATTGGTAAAGGCAAAATTCTGCCAATAAGCGCCGGTTCTGGAGGTACCTAACCGGGCGACAACATTGGCAAAATTGCTCCGTGGAATCAAGTCTATGACGAGTTCTGTCAAAGGTTGAAAAGGATGCAAAGTTGACCATTGCGGCGGATTTCGTTGCGGCATTTTGTCTTCAGACCACTTAGAATGCGCGCACTTTTTTTGTACCACCAATCCAATCTTTGAGAGAAAAAGCATGAAAGATCCAGTACGTGTAACCATTACCGGCGCCGCGGGCCAAATCGGCTATGCACTGCTATTTCGCGTGGCGTCCGGTGCCATGCTGGGTAACGATCAGCCGGTTATTTTGCAACTGCTGGAAATCACCCCAGCACTCGATGCTGTGAAGGGTGTGGTCATGGAACTTGACGACTGTGCCTTTCCGCTGCTGCAAGAGGTGATCTACACCGATGACGCCAACGTGGCGTTCAAAGATACCGACTATGCCTTGCTGGTAGGCTCCAGGCCGCGAGGACCGGGCATGGAACGCAAGGATTTGCTCGAGGCCAACGCCGCCATTTTCTCGGCGCAGGGCAAGGCGCTCAACGACAACGCCTCGCGTGATGTCAAAGTGCTGGTGGTGGGCAACCCTGCTAATACGAACGCGCTGATCGCCCAGCGTAATGCACCAGATTTGCATGCACGAAACTTCACCGCCATGACGCGGCTGGACCATAACCGTGCCATGGCACAGTTGGCAGCCAAAGCGGGTAAGCATGTCTCTGCGGTTGATGGCCTGTGTATCTGGGGCAATCACTCCGCTACTCAGTATCCTGATATTCATCGGGCCAGCGTTGCCGGTGAAGGGGCGATGTCTATGGTCGATATGGATTGGTATACCGGTGACTTCATTCCTACGGTGCAACAGCGCGGCGCGGCAATTATTGAGGCGCGGGGCGCCTCCAGTGCAGCGTCGGCGGCCAATGCTGCCATCGATCATATGCGCGACTGGGCGCTGGGCACCGACACTGTGGTTTCCATGGGCGTATACAGCGATGGCAGCTATGGTGTAGCCGCAGGCTTGATCTATTCCTTTCCCGTAACCTGTCAGGGAGGTGATTGGAGTATTGTGCAGGGCGTCGAGATCAATGCTTTTAGCCAAGAAAAAATGGACGCGACAGAAACTGAGCTGACGGAGGAGCGTGACGCGGTAGCGCATCTGTTGCCCTAAGGCGACAGGAAAACACTGCTAAACGCGATCAAATCCGGCGTCTGCCCGGTTCTTTCCAGTGTCTAACAATGTCTGCCATGATCTGCTCTTACTGTTTTTGTAAGGATCAACATCGTGGCAGACAGCACTGTTCGCCCTTTCTCGATAAACATAGCCCAGGATGATTTAGATGACCTAGGTAGGCGCTTAGCTGCAACCCGCTGGCCTGAGGCAGAAACAGCCGACGGCTGGAATCAGGGCTTGCCCCTCGCCTATGCGCAAGAGCTTTGCGCCTATTGGCAACATGACTATTGTTGGCGCGACCGCGAGCGTTACCTCAATACTTTTGCGCAGTTTCAGACCCGGTTGCACGATTTAGACATCCACTTCATCCACGTTAAGAGTGCCGAGCCCAACGCACTTCCCTTGTTGATGACCCATGGGTGGCCAGGCTCTGTTGTTGAATTTCACAAGGTAATTGGCCCCCTGGTTGATCCCGTGGCCCATGGCGGTGTTGCCCAGGATGCCTTCGATGTCGTTTGTCCATCGCTGCCGGGATATGGATTTTCCGGCAAGCCCATTGCAACGGGATGGGGTGTGGAAAAAATCGCCACTGCTTGGAACGAGTTGATGATCCGCTTGGGCTACGAGCGATATGTTGCTCAGGGTGGTGATTGGGGCTCTGCGGTCACGACGGCTATCGGACTGCAGAACCTGGGTCAATGTGCGGGAATACACGTCAACATGCCAAATGTAGGTGCTCCAAAAGAAGCCCTGTTGAACCCGACCGAGCGAGATCAGGTCGCCCTAGCCGGCGCGAAATACTACGCCGATTGGGGAGCAGGCTATTCCAAGCAGCAAAGCACTCGCCCGCAGACCCTTGGCTATGGATTAGTTGACTCGCCAATGGGTCAGGCTTCTTGGATCATGGAGAAGTTTTATGAATGGACAGACTGCGACGGGCATCCCGAGAATGTGCTCAATCGTGATGAGCTGCTCGATAACGTCATGCTCTACTGGCTGCCTGCTGCGGGCGCTTCTTCGGCCCGCCTTTATTGGGAAAGTTTTGGAAAAGCTTTCGGCGGTGGCAACGCGAAACAGGTGGCAATACCCACAGGCTGTAGCATCTTTCCCAAGGAGATCGTGGCGACGCCTCGCAGTTGGGCCGGGGGGCGCTACACGAATATCGTTTACTGGAATGAACTGGATCGAGGCGGACATTTCGCCGCTTTTGAGCAGCCGCGGCTATTCGTTGAAGAGCTGCGCAAGTGCTTTAGGCAAATGGCGGTGAGGTAAAAGGGGTAACCACAGGAGAGGCAAACAATGGCAGTAACACTGAAGATAAACGGGGGTGATGTCGCGCTCGACATACCCAACGACACGCCACTGCTTTGGGCAGTGCGCGACGAACTGGATTTAAAGGGAACCAAGTTTGGTTGTGGCATCGGCATGTGTGGGGCCTGCACAGTGCATGTGAACGGGGTGGCTCAGCGCTCGTGCATTACTCCCGTGGGTAGTGTGGCAGACGCATCAATCACGACCATCGAAGGGTTGAGCGCCGAAGGTGAACACCCACTACAACAGGCGTGGATAGCTACGCAAACGCCCCAGTGCGGTTACTGTCAGTCAGGGCAAATCATGCAAGCCGCCAGCTTGTTGGCCACCAATGCCAATCCAACAGATGCCGACATCGATTCGGCCATGGGTGGCAATCTGTGCCGCTGCATGGCTTACACCCGAATCAAGAAAGCCATCAAGATGGCTGCCTCGCGCAAGGCCTTAGCGAACAACGTTGGCGCGGAGGTGACGCTTGGATAAGCAAATACACGTGGCCTCGGATTCAGCCGTCACGCACTCGCAAGGGGTCACTCGACGCGGCTTTATGATTGGCTCTTTAGGAGCAAGTGTCGCTATGGCCATGGTTCCTGCAGCTCTGCTCGGTGGCTGCGCTGAGGAAGTTCTCAACACCCAGCCCTTTGAGCCGACGGTTTGGTACAGCATCGATCCTAGTGGCGCGATTAGCGTCAGAGTGACGAAAGCCGAAATGGGTCAGCATGTGGGTACTGCATTGGCGCGCATCGTAGCCGAAGAACTCGAAGCCGATTGGGATGCGGTCAGCATCGACTATGTCGATACAGACGCGAGGTATGGCGCCTATCTTACGGGCGGAAGTTGGTCAATCTGGACCAGCTTTGATCAGCTCAGCCGAGCAGGCGCTGCCGGTAGAGTCGCGCTGATTGCCGAAGGTGCCCGATTGCTTGGTGTCGAGCCGGGCAAATGCGTTGCTGAGAGTTCTCAGGTGGTTTGTGGCAACGTGCAGATCAGCTATGGGGAGATTGTCGCTAAGGGTCAACTTTCGCGAACCTATACTGACGAGCAATTGGCCAGCCTGCCGCTCAAGGATGCCAAAGATCGCAAACTCGTCGGTGTAGATACGCTGGCGCTAGATGTGCCGGCAAAGAGCCAAGGCACCGCAATCTACGGCATTGATGCGTCCCTTGAAGGGATGGTGTATGCGAAGCCCTTGTTGCCGCCGACGCGCTACGGATCTGTGGTGCGGTCTGTTGATGACAGTGCTGCGAATAGCGTCAAAGGCTATCAACAGGCCTTGGTGCTGGATGATCCGTCTAACTCTGTGCCGGGTTGGGTGCTGGTCATCGCAGATTCCTATCACGCGGCTCAGCGAGCGGCTCAGGTCATCGAGGTGGACTGGCAAGGGGGCGCAACGACAGGCGTTCAAGAGGCGGACATATTCGCGCGAGCCGATGAACAGATCAGTGGTGGTGAAGGCGCCTTGGTGCTGGATGATGACGGGGTCGACGCCGCCTTTGAATCGGCGGAGCAGGTCTTGGAGGCCCGTTACACCACAAATACCGCGTTGCATTTTCAATTGGAACCGGTCAACGCGATTGGCGTACAAAGGGATGGTAAGTGGGAGCTACACACTGGCGCGCAATGGCAGTCTTTGTCGATGCCTGTATACGCCAAAGCTTTGGGTGAGCCAGAAGAGAACATCGTCATGCGAACGCATCTGCTCGGCGGCGGATTCGGCCGCAGACTGAATGGCGACTATGGCGTGCCTGCACTGCTGGCAGCGAAGGCACTCGGTAAGCCGGTTAAGGTTGTACTCTCTCGCGAGGACGACTCGCGCTTCGACTCGCCGCGCTCGCCTTCGGTGCAACATCTGCGAATGGCGTTGGACGCAAACAATCAGTTACTGGGTATGCAGCATGCTGCGTCGGCTGGATGGCCTACCGCCGAGTTGGCGAGCTTCTTCTTGGCCACGGGTTCTAATGGTGAGAAGTACGATCCGTTTTCCATTAACGGTGCAGACCACTGGTATGACGTGGGCGCTCACCAAGTGCGCGCCGTAATGAACGATCTTGCCCAACAGACTTTCCGGCCTGGCTGGCTTCGCTCTGTGGCACCGGGCTGGACTAACTGGGCGTCTGAAAGCTTTATGGATGAAGTGGCGCATTCGGGAGGAGTTGATCCTCTGGCATTTCGCCAAGGTCTGTTGACCGCCGAGGGCAAAAATGCGGGTTCCGCGCCGAATGCGGTGGGTGGCGCGAAGCGCATGTCCAATGTGCTGGCTCGTGCTGCAGAAAAAGCGGGTTGGGGTACAGCCCTGCCACAGGGACAGGGTATGGGCATTGCCTGTACCTTTGGGCAGGAGCGTGCCATGCCGACTTGGACGGCTTGTGTTGCCGAGGTGTCAGTGGACGCCGACTCTGGCGCGGTAACGCTTAACAAGCTGACCATCGTGATTGACGCGGGCAGCATTGTGCACCCGGATGGCGCTCTAGCGCAGACCGAGGGAGCGGCACTGTGGGGTGCGAGCCTTGCGCTGCATGAAGGCACTACGTTTGTCGATGGTCAGGTGAAAGACACCAATCTAGGCGGCTATCGGCCCATGCGTATGGGCGATGTGCCGCAGCTGGACATCGAGTTCGTCGCAAGCGATGAACAGCCCGTAGGCTTGGGAGAGCCGGCAACAACGGTTGTCGGTCCTGCCATTGGCAACGCGATTTTCGCCGCGACTGGTGCGCGTGTTCGGCATCTGCCAATACGGCCGGATGCGGTGAAGCAGGCGATAAGCGAAACCGAAATGGCTTAGCTGTTGTTTGCTTCAATGGGCAAATAAAAAAGGGCCGTTAGGCCCTTTTTTGTGCGGCGAATGTTTCGCGGGTCTGCTTTCTTGCCAAGTTACCTTGTGCGGCTATTTTCCCTTGAACTGAGGCGTACGTTTTTCGCCAAAGGCTTTGCGCCCCTCGGCGCCATCTTCGCTGAGTTTAATACCCAGCAGTTGGTCGCGAGCAATAGCGCCAGCTTCTGCTGGGCTTTTGTTGAGAGTGGCTAGGCTGAATTCCTTGAGACTCTTAACGACTAAGGGCGCCGACTCCGCTAAAATTTTCGCCCAAGCTTGGGCGTGGGACTCTTCTTGGCCGGTAGGCACCACCTTGTTTACCATGCCTGCTGCCAGCGCACGGCGCGCATCGAAGTCTTCACCCAGCAGCATAAATTCCATGGCAACTTTATGCGGAATGCGTGCGACAGCGCTGGCGATTAGCCCTCCAGTAAAGCCGAGCTGTGCTTCGGGGTATTTGAAGCGAGTGTCTTCGGCAGCGACTACCAGATCACACATCTGCACGATGACGTAAGAGCCGCCAATGCACCAACCTTTGACCGCCGCGATGACAGGTTTAGTGGTCTGTGCGCCTATGCTGGGCACCCCTTGCCACATTTCTTTCGGGGCATCCTTTACGTCAGCGCCGACGGAAAATGCTTTGTCGCCAGCCGCGGTGAGTACGGCGACTCGATCATCGCCGGCCTCCAGTTTCTGCCAAGCGGCCTGCAGTCCGAGAATGACCTCTTCGTTCAGGGCATTCATGCGCTCTGCGCGATTGATGGTGATGGTGGCGATGTGGTTGCTAGAGCTGTAAGTGACAAGTTCGGTCATGATTAATGTCCCATGATCGACGACCAAGTCTCTAGGTCCTCGATACGCATGTGCAGGTTGGTTTTTTTCGTTTCGCCCATTGTGGCATTGGGCACATGGCCGTAATTGTGTCCGGGGAGCAACAAGGTGTCGTTGGGCAAGCTGCAGAGTTTGCAAATGCTGTGATACATGTCTTCGGCATTGGAGCCGGGCAGGTCGACGCGCCCGCAGCCGTTGATAAACAGTGTGTCGCCGCTCAAGAGCGTATTCTTGACCTTGAAGCACTGGCTGCCCGGTGTGTGCCCAGGGGTGTGCAAGAATTCGATTTCGATATTACCAACCTGCAGCGTGTCTCCAGATTCCACACGAGCAATATCCGACTCAGAACATTCGGTGACCTTCTTGATGCCATCGGCCTCAATGTTGTGGGCGTAGAGCTTTACTGGATTAGACTCTAAAAGCTTTGCATAACCCTCTACTTGGTTGCCACTGAATGACCCACCAACATGATCAGGGTGGTAGTGTGTGGCGAGGGCGGCGGTTAGCTTGTAGTCCTTTTCGTTGATGTGGCTGACCAAGGAATCGATATCCCAAGCGGGGTCCACTAAGACCACTTGCCGAGTGCTTCGGCAGCCAATTACGTAGGTGTAGTTCTGCATCGGTCCGATTGCGATTTGCTCGATAATCAGATCCGTGGGTTCTTCCCACGCGGTTTCGCTCATTGCGGTATTCCTTAATTGTCTAATGTCTGCGTTTTAGTGCGTGTGAAGACATTAAAGAAAATCATCACCCGAGTAAAAGTTCGATGCTGTCAGCAATGTAGCGATGAATCCGTGCATTCACGGATCCTGCAATGACCACGAAACGCAGGGTTGGTTATAGTCGGTGTATGAATATGGTGATACCAGAAATTGCTCAGCAGGTCAGTGCTTCAAGACAGAAAGTGATGGATGAGCTTTCGAGTCGACTGATCAAGGCACTTCTTATCCAAACCCAGCTGCCGCTCGGGGCGGTCGCCAGTCACGCCGGACTCGCCAACCCTCGCGCCTTGGACCGTGAAACCCAGCGGCTGTTTAAGTCTACTGCAGGTCAGGTGCGCGCAAAGCACGCTGAC
>PBTJ01000134.1 GCA_002726925.1 Gammaproteobacteria bacterium
ATGCTGTCCTGCGTGCCTGAGGTCATGAGCGAGTACAAACGACAAATTGATCATGCCTATGACCTATCTCTGGGTGATGCAATGGTTTACGAGGCTGATATTTGTCGGCGGCATCGCAGCCCTTCGGCGGAAGCTGTGTCTGAGCGCAGACTTTTGGTGCAGCAACGGGCGAGAAACCAGATGATCTCGGAAAGCCAGGAGAAGTAGCGTTATCGGTGTTCTCAGTTCGTGACATAATCGCGCCCTGTAATAAGTCATGAGCACAGGAAAAAGGGGAGAGATGTGACAGAAGCAGGTAAAGGTGACGCACCGGTATTTATATCGTTAGAAGAGGCCGCTGCACTCAAAAATGGCACGCGAATCACCTTTATACCGGGTGTTCAGGCGCTCTATGCGGAGGCCTTGAAGAACATCTGCTTCGTTAAGGGCATTCCAGTGATTCGTGCGTTGCACCCAATGATGGGGGTGGACAAGGAAACCGGCGAAGACCGTCAGAAGCGACTCTTCGAACTCACCAGTCAAAGCAGTTTACCGACGATGTTCTACAACGAAGAACGACCTCGAAACGTTTGGATCGAACAACTTTCCTTGGCAGAGCAAATTGGCGGTATGGATAGCCCTGCTCTGATTCCAGCAGATATGGCACAACGCGTAGAAATGTTTGGGCTATGCGCTGTCGTGTTGGGCGAGGACGGTCTAGTTTGGAATATGCGCATCATGAATGACGGTCCTTTGGGCCGAAAATACGGCTACAGCGATGACGCCAGCGAGGCGGCGCCGGGTAAAGTCGCCGAGGTCATTGCCTTGCTCGATCATCGTTTGCAGCAACAGGCCCAGCGGGGTTCTGCGTATCTGGTGGGGGGTTCGCTGACCGCTGCGGATATTTATTGTGCAACAATGAGTATGTGTATCACGGACACGCCGCCGGAGATCATGCCAGCGACCCAACAGAACCAAGGCATGCTGAAGTTTTTTGCCGCCAATGCGAAAGTGCCAGCAATCGCCGAAGCGCTGAGCGGCCGAATCACAGAACATCAGCGCTACATCTTGACCACCTACTGCGAAACGCCTGCGGTACTGGGAGGCAGTCCGCTATAGAGGCTTGGCCTTCAGAACGAAACGTGATGTTGCCGCGGTTGGTCTGACCTTGTGAAACGGCTGCCGGTCAGCGGGAGCAGCCTAGCAATTCGGCTAAGTGGGTAAACAAAGAGTCGAGCGACACGTCTGCGTCGGTATGTCCGAACACCAGCCTGTCCGGCCGTATTAATAGGGCTTCGCCGGTTTGCAGAAGTTCTGGGAGCTTGCCGTGCACCATCTCGAGCGTTGAAACGTCAAGTAATTGGATTTGCAGTGCCGCGATTAAGGCAGCGCTTTTCTGATTCATCGAAACGCTTCCGTGAGTGAGCAGGGCAAAATTCGCGCCTAACAGATCATCGAAGCGAACTTCCTTGCCCTCAGGGTCACGCACAACGGGCTGCGGCAACAGGTACCCAGTGGCGCCAGCGTTGGATACCTGTTTGCTGAGGACGACACCGGATCGAATGGGGGGTTGCTCCCGACCTTGGCCATAACCGGATTTTCGCGAGGTCTGCTGCATTTGCGGTGGCTCCTCACCTGCACGCGCTGCGGCTTCTGTGGCGGCCACATGCTGCATGAGGTGTCCCATGTCCACAGCCCAGGAAACCAGATCGTGTGCATGGTCATCGCGCTCGGCCTGGTAGCTGTCGAGTAATGACGGTGCGCATTGGCCGTTGAGCACCAGCGGCAGTTTCCACGCGAGGTTGATCACATCACGCATGCCCGAGTTCATGCCTTGCCCCAGAAAGGGCGGTGTTTGGTGAGCGGCGTCGCCGGCGAGAAAAATACGGCCTTGCTGCCATTGTTCTGCTATCGCCGCATGAAACTGATACACCGCCGCACGTCGAACGCGGTACGTGTCCCTTGGCGTCCAGGTTTCCAGCAGGCGATGTATGGTCTGGTGCTCGAGCATATGCGCGGCTGTTTCGCCATCGTTTAGCTGAAATTCCCAGCGGCGGTAAGGATCCTTAGTGGCGACAAAGGTATGAATGCGATCCGGGTCGCATACCTGAAGCACCTCGTTCGGCAAGCTATGAGTTTTGATCATCTCTACGTCTACGACCAGCCAGTCCTGGTCGTAACCGAGATCACGCCACCCAATCCCTAATGCTTTGCGGACTGCGCTATTCGCGCCGTCACAAGCGAACAGATAATGGGCGGCGAGCGTAATCTCCCCCTCGTCCCCTAGCGCCTGAATCGCCACCTGCCTGGGGTCGCTGGAGAACTGAGTCATCTCGTAACCGATGTAGGCGGTTACGTTGGGGTGAGATTGGGCGGTATCGCGCAGATACGCTTCCAACTCCGGCTGATCAAACATGTTGGCTGGCTGCCAGCCATTGCTGCCGGTAGCGCGGGCATTACCGCCAAACAACCATTCGCGCTTGGCGTTGGCAAAGCCGGCACGCTCGCCCTCGCGTAGCGGCTGCATCATCTGCTGAACCGCTGTTGCCAGTCCTACGGGTTGCAGCGCGCGAATGATTTCGCCGTCCAAATTCACCGCCCTTGGGAGGGTGTAGACATCGGCTTCTTTCTCAATGGCGACGACAGTCAGTCCTGCTTCAGCGCACAGTATCGCGCCCAAACAGCCGACGGGGCCAAGCCCGACAATGGCCACATCGAAGACGGTGTGGTCGGCTGCTGAGCTCATTGAATGGTGGCGGTATCAGGCTCGGCGATGACCTCGTTCTCAATGTAGCCGAGGCCTTCGATCTCTACTTTTACTGTGTCGCCCAGTTGCAGTGTCCCTTGGGGCTGCATGGCGGCGCCCACACCACTAGGGGTGCCGGTGGCGATGACATCGCCGGGCTCAAGGGTGAAGGCCGTGCTTAAGAACGCGATGATGTCGTAGCAGTTAAAGATCAGGTCGTCCGTATTGGTCTCTTGTCGCAGCTGGCCGTTAACGAAGGTGCGCAGCATGAGATTGTGTGGGTCGACCTCATCAGGGGTGACGATGGCGGGGCCGAAGGGATTATGTGTATCCCAAGACTTGCCCATCGTGAACTGGGGCGGGGTAGCCAAAAACTGCCACTCGCGAACGCTTACGTCGTTGAGTACACAAAAGCCTGCAATCACCTTGCTGGCGTCGTCTTTGCTGACGCGGCGGCAGCGTTTGCCAATGACTAAGCCAAGTTCGCCTTCGTAGTCGAGCATCTTGGTCTCCGTTGGCGAGTGAATGGGCGCATAGGGACCATTCGCCGAGGTTGCCTGTTTGGTGAATACCACGGGGTATTTTGGAATTTCCATGTTGCTTTCTTCGGCGTGGGCGCGGTAGTTCAGGCCAATGGCTAAGATCTTCGGCGGCCGTTTCATGGGTGCCTCAATGACCACATCGGCTGCAGCAAAATGCGCTGCCGCGTTTATGTGCTTGGCCGCCTCCTGCATGGCGGCATCGCCTGCTTCCAAAAAGTTCAGCATATCGTCTGGCAAGCTGGGTGTGACCTTTGAAAGATCGACGATCTGCCCGCCCTGCAGCAAGCCAATGCGCGTGCGTGAAGATTCGGTAAAGGTGATCAGTTTCATAGTGGTTTCCGTATCGATGTGAATAAGTCGGCGACGGCATCGGCATGGGCGTCGACGGTTGCTGGGTCCAAGGGGTTCGTGCCAGAGAGCGCTGTCGCTTCTGCGGCGTTTGAAAACATCAGCGTGGCCGCGCCAGTGAGTGCGTAATAAAAATGATGCGCGTCCATCTTCGGCGCGATGCCAAGCTGCGTTGCACGGTTAAATACGCCGCACACCTGCGCGTACCAAGGGCGAACCGAGCGGTCTAGCAACCACGCCAGGCGCCAGTCCTGGGCCATGCCCTCCTGGATCATTAGTCGATTGAGCTCGGGGTATTTGGCGCAAAACTTCACATAAGTGCGCACGAAGAATCGCAGTTGTTGCGTTTCATCGATTTGTTTCATGTGATTTAAGGCGGCGCCTAGGTCGCTCTCGGTGGTCGACATCAAATGTTCGGTGGCGGCTTGCCAAAGCGCTTTTTTTGACCCGAAGTGGTAGTTGATGAGGCCTCGCTTGACGCCGGCCTCAGTCTCTATACCGCGGGTGGAGGAGGCGTCATAGCCTTGTGTAGAGAAGGCCAGTAGAGCTGCATTGACCAATTTGAGCTTGGTGGCCTGGGCGTCTCGAAGCCTGTGTTCGCAGCTCGCGGTAGTGATTTGCTTGGCAGTTTGCATGTTGTAGGCACAATAGAACTTGTCTTGCGTGGGAGCACTTTATATATTGCTTGTCGATTGGCAAGTTAAACGTGAGGGGACGATGACAGGGATCAAAGACGTTTTATATGTCAGGTTTTGTGTCACAGATTTGCAGGCACAGCAGAAATTTCTGGATGATTTCGGATTTCAAACTAGGATCGACGACGGCTTGCTGATGGCCCGAGGCACTGATGGCAGCCCCTATATTTACCTCGCCGAAGAAGCCAGCGAGCCTGCCTTCGTCAGCGTCGGTTTTGCCGCCGAGTCAGAGGCCGCGCTGCGCGACATTGCCGCCATAGACGGCACACCGATTGAACCCAACCCCTTGTCCGGGGGCGGCCTTATTGCGCGTCTCACCGACCCCAACGGTTTTTCGGTTGAAGTCGTTGCTGATATCGCCGATTCATCATTGCTGACCGTGGCTGGCCGCTCCGGCTTTAATGATGGCGTTGAGAAACAGCGCCTTGGCGAGCGCGTCGCCTTCGCGGCACCTGAATGTTTGGTCAAACGATTGGGCCATGTGGTGCTCATGGTCAATGACTTCGGCGAGACCTTTGCGTGGTATCAACGCCGGCTTGGGCTGTTAATTTCCGATGAGATCGTCATGGACAAGGACGGCCAAGAACAAAGCTTGGGGTCTTTCACGCGGTGTAATCGTGGCGAGGAATATGTGGACCATCACACAGTATTTTTTATCAACGCCGGTCATGCAGATTTCAACCATGCGGCATTTGAGGTCGCCAACTGGGACGTGCTGATGCAAAGCCACTATTTACTGAAGAAGGCAGGACATCAGCATTCGTTTGGTGTGGGCAAGCATATTTTGGGCAGCCAGACCTTTGACTATTGGAAAGATCCCAATGGCTTCATGCTTGAGCATTTCACCGACGGCGATCTGTTCAACGAATCCTTTGGTTCGCATAAACGCAGCCCCGCTGACCTCATGGGCACGCACTGGGGTCCTGATGGCATGCCCGGCCAGTAGACTATGCCAATGGAGCTAAGCGCCGTCATGGGCGGGGTCATTGGTGCAGTCATCCTGCTGGCGCTAACGCTTTTTTTACGCGAACGCGCGCAGCGACAGACCCGTCCGATGCCAGCGGGATTGCAGGCGGATATTAGCCTGCCGTTTGCTGCGCAGTGGACGCTCTACCACAACCCTTTTTCACTGTGCTCGAAAAAGATACGTGTTTGTTTGGCGGAATACGGTGTGGCTTACGACAGTGTCGCTATCGATCTTATCGAGACCGGCAGCTATCAAAACATCAGCCGTGAATTTCTCAAGGTCAATCCTGCTGCCACGGTGCCGGTATTGCTGCATAACGCTCATCCTGTTTATGAATCGCACGAACAACTCAACTATGTGGCAGCAGTGGTCGATCAGACTGGCTTGCTGGTGCCGCAAGATCCACAGCTGCGGCAGGTGATGGATGCATGGGTGTACAAAACCTCCCTGTTGGGTGATGACCCAGTCGGCGCACCGGAAGCAACCGCAGGTAATGCAGTGCCGGGGTTAACGGTTCCAATCTTTGCCTCTATGTTGGCAAAGATCCCCACAGTGAAAATTGTCGAGGGACTGCTCTTCCACCGTATCAAGAAGCGGGCATTGCTCTTTTTGCTCATGAAGCGGAGAGGGCTGCAGAAAACCCTCACGCTGAAGCCGGTGACCGGCGTCCTCAATAGGTCCGCCAAAGCCATGACAGCGCATCTGCATGAACTGGAGTTGCAGCTGGAGAACAGCGGCGGGCCGTGGATCTGCGCTGATCAATTCACCCTTGCCGACGTGGGCATGATGGTAATTTTTGATCGTCTGCGCGAGGGCGACTGGCTGCACACGTTGGTGCATCACCGGCCTGTGCTTGACGCCTACTGGACGGCGCTGCAGCAGCGGCCAAGTTATCAAGCCGGGTGCGCGGATTTCACCCATCCCGCGGTCGCCGAGGCGACCGCCGAGTTGGCAGCGCTGAAGCAGGCGGATCAGTGGCCCTCAGGCATTCCTCGGTAACGACTGGGCAGGCTAATTGGGTTCATGTCGGGTAGCCGCTTCGGCCCATGGTTTTCGGATTTCCTCACCACCAAAGGTATCCCAAGGCTGATCTGTGCTGAAATTCAAGGATTCTCGTCTGGGTGCATTCAACAGCGTGGTACGCAGGCGCTCGAAGCGCTGGGGAAATTGCTTTTGTAAATCTTCAAGCTCGCCCGGATCTGACTCGATGTTGTGCAAATACCAATTTTCTGACTTGAGAAATTCTGGCGTGATGGGCAAAGACGCCTCTCGCACAACCTTCCATGGCCACTCGATGATGGCTTCGCTGCCAATATTGGCCACGATAATCGGACGCGACTGCACAGGCGCGCCGTCCAGCAGCGCGTCTTTAAGGCTAAGCCCGTCGACCTCAGGAATATCAATAGCCGCAATGTCCGCAAGGGTGGGTAGCACGTCGGCAATGTGTACGACCTGAGAGAAAGGTGTGTCCGACTCCATTTTATCCGGCCACCAGATGACGGCGGGCACGCGAATGCCGCCTTCGAATACTGAACCCTTCCCCTGTTTCAGGTCGCCATTGCTGCTGAAGCCGTCGCGCGCTGGCGGAATCAGCATCTCGATGAGCCATGGCTTTGGCGATGACCCGCCATTGTCGCTGGCAAAGACAATAACGCTGTCCCTACCCCAAGGTTGCTGTATCAAACTGTCGAGTACCTCGCCAACAGCGCTGTCGAGCGAGGAAATCATGCGCAGTAATGTCGCGCGCCCCTGATGCTCGGCGCTCTCATCTTGGGGTTCCTCGATCGGCGTGTGGATGGCGTTGAAGGAGACGAGCAGAAACAGCGGGTCGTCTTCGGCAGAGCGCTGCTCGATCAGTTCAATAGCCGCGGCCTTGATGAGCTGGGTGGTGTAGCCCTCTTCACGCAAGGTGACGCCATGCCTTTGCCAGTCGAGGCCGCCGGAAAACACACGATCAAAGTAACCGATGCCGCCATTGAGATGGCCGTAGAAAGAGTCAAAGCCGCGCTGCTGCGGCCAGTACGCGGTGTTTGCATTGCCCAAGTGCCATTTGCCGACGAGATGGGTCTGGTAGCCAGCGCTTTTGAGATATTCCGGTAAGGTTTGCCACTGCAGCGGCAGGCCTTCTGTCGAGTGCCATTGGATGGGTCCGTTGACGCCATGAGTGGTGGCGAATTGGCCAGTAAGCAAGGAGGCCCGAGTGGGTGAGCAGGTTGGATTGACATAAAAACGATCAAGCTCCACGCCACGAGCCGCAAGGGCGTCGATGTTTGGCGTGGCTACTTGCGGGTCGTGGTAACCCACATCGCCCCAACCCAGGTCATCAACTAACAATATAACGATGTTGGGCTTGAGTTGGTCTGCAGGTGGATTGTTCTGTGCTTCAACGGCATAGCTGGGCGTGCTCAACAGCGCAGCAACTAGCGCCAAGAGCCGCACATATCCGTGGTGTCGAGTTTGCATGGGCACATCCGGTTGTTATTGCCTATTTGTTGGGGCTCGTACCTAGACGCGCCCTGATTCTTCCATCATGATCTCCGCAGAGAGGGTAGCGAGAAATTGGATGTCTGACTATGCCGGAGGCTGTCACTGCGGGGCGGTCAGATTTACCGTCAACATGGATTCGCCAAGCACGGGTTTGTACCGCTGTAACTGCTCCCTTTGCCGCAAAAAGGGCATCATCATGAAGCCCGTGCCGGTCGCAGATCTCGTAGTGCTGGCTGGCGCAGAGCATCTCAGTCTGTACCAATGGAACAAGCGCATCGCCGAACACTTTTTCTGCGCGATCTGCGGTGTTTATACCCACCATCGCCGTCGTCGTGACCCCAGCCAATACAGCATCAATATCGAATGTTTGGATGAGCAGCCGATGCCAGAAAGTGCATCCGTCGGTTTGGTGAATGGTCTAGAGCACGAATAACCGCACGACTCGCCCTGCTCAAAATTGTCGCGCAAGAAAAAGGGGCTAGCGCCCCTTTTTCTTGCTCTGGTTTTGCTTGAGCTTCTCTGTGCCTTGGTTGGGCTAGGTGCCGGTCCAGTTTGGCGCGCGCTTCTCGGCAAAGGCCACTGGGCCTTCCTTGGCGTCGTTAGAAGCAAAGACCGATTTTTGCAGGGGCACCTGCATCTCCCACAGCTTGTCTTCTTCAATACCCATGGCCGCGGAGCGTACCAGTGATTTGGAGGCCTTTACCGCCAGCGGCGCATTTTCGGCAATGCGTTCGGCCAGCGCGATGGCGGCATCCAGTGCTTTGCCAGGTTTGGTCATCTCGCTCAGCAGGCCCGCATCCAACGCCTCTTGCGCGGTGATCGGCTCGCCGGTTAATGCCATTTCCATGGCCTTGGCGTAGCCCACCCGCGATGGCAGTCGAAAGACGCCGCCAGCGGCGGCAAAAAGACCAACCTTGACTTCACGAATACCAATCTTGGCATCGCTTGCAGCAACGATGAGGTCGCAGGTCAGCATGACCTCGCAGCCACCGGCTAGGGCAAAGCCGTTGACCGCAGCGATCAGGGGCTTTTCTGCGCCGGAGCGTACAAATTGATTTAGTGGGCCGATGTCTTCGCCGCGCGCAAAGGCTTTTAGATCCATGCCGGCGCAAAAGGCGCGACCGTTGCCGGTAATGACACCTGCAACCAAGGAATTGTCAGCATCCAGTTCTTGGATAGCGGTCCAGAGTCCATTTGAGAGTGCGCCGTTAATGGCGTTCATGGCTTCGGGTCGGTTTAGGGTGATCACCATTACGCCACCGCGGCGCTCGACGATGACTGCTTGTTCTTCGCTCACTTTTCTCTCCCTTAGTTGATATTTGGCCAAGCATGGCATGAAGTGCCTAAGGAACAAACTGTCTGTGAGGGAGCGAAATGATGTGGTGTAGTATGTCGCGTCGTTTGCTAGCGCGGCCTATCGGGACGTAAACCATGGTGACATTGGAGGGCACAATGAGCGTGCCGCAAGATCAGCTTGAGGCTACTCAGGTCGCCTTGGTGGTGCATATTGCGCTGACTCAGGCAGAGCCCGGTTGCTTGTCTTTCGAGGTTTGGCCGAGTGCTGAAAACCCGCTGATCTTTCACGTCAAGGAAGCCTTCATCGACGGCGAAGCCTTCGCTGACCATCAAGCTCGCGCGGGCGCTAGCCCTTGGGGACAGCTAACCCAAGGGTTCGCTCGAGAATACCAAACGTCGGGCTTAGATCTGTCTGCCAGTGCGGACGAGACCTTTATGCATCAAGCGCTGCAATTGGCTGATCATGCGAGTGAAGCCGGCGAGGTGCCGGTAGGTGCAGTGTTGGTGCGTGATGGACAAGTCATGGGGCAGGGCTTTAATCAGCCTATTAGCGGACTTGATCCGACTGCCCATGCGGAGATCATTGCGTTGCGACAAGCGGCGCAGTTGCACAACAACTATCGACTCCCGGGCAGCACACTCTATGTCACCATAGAACCTTGCTTGATGTGTGTGGGCGCCCTAATTCATGCGCGAGTAGCGCGTGTTGTGTTTGGTGCGCTTGAACCCAAGGCGGGCGCCGTACTAAGTCACCCTTGTTTGGAGTCGTATCCGAGCAACCATCGATTTGCGGTGACCCCAGGGGTGCTAGGCGAGATTTGCGGGCAGCGAATGAGTCGATTCTTTGCGGCCAGGCGTTAAAGATCTGCGGCATTGCTTTATGATGATGCGCTTCTTCTTCAGCTATAGGCGGGCACTTTGAACGCGACCTCCGACTCAGCGCCACGTTCGCTTCCCCCTCTGTTATTGAATGGCCCAGCAGCGCTATCCGTGTTCGCCCTCGCCAAGATACAAGTCGATCTGCCGATGGTGGTGTATGCGCAATACCTGCACGTACTGCAGCTGCAGGGCGAGCTGAGTCAGGACGATCTCAATCAAGTAAACACGCTGCTGACTTACGGACCGACCCTTGAACTACCAGTCCGGCAGGGCAAACGGCTGACCACAGTGCTACCTCGCAGCGGCACGATCTCGCCATGGTCGAGTAAGGCCAGTGACATCTTCGCACGCTGTGGATTGCAAGGTGTCCTGCGAGTGGAGCGCGGCGTGCGCTGGTTTGTTGCTGACGACGCGGATCTATCTGCTATCGAACTCGAGCGGCTATACGACCGTATGACCGAGCAATGTTGGGCCGAGGAAGACCTACAGACTTGGTTTGACCAGGCAGAACCTAAGCCGGTGGAGCAGGTGCCATTGTTATCCCAGGGTCTGTCGGCACTGCAGCAGGCGAATTCACGCTTGGGTTTGGCGCTGTCGGAAGACGAGTTCGAATACCTGCAGGTTGCCTACCAAAACTTGCAGCGCGACCCCACTGATGTCGAGTTGATGATGTTCGCCCAGGCGAACTCTGAACATTGTCGGCACAAGATTTTTAATGCCGACTGGATTGTAGATCAGGTGCCACACAGCGGCTCGCTGTTCGGCATGATTCGCAACACTCATCGTCAGATTAACGGCAAGGGCATTCTCAGCGCCTATAGCGACAATGCGGCGGTAATCGCAGGCCCGCAGATTGATCGATTATCGGTTGATCAAGCATCGCACCAATATGCGTTTGCGCCTGAGCCGGCGCACATTCTGATGAAGGTGGAAACGCACAATCACCCCACAGCTATTGCGCCTTTTGCGGGTGCTGCCACCG
>PBTJ01000124.1 GCA_002726925.1 Gammaproteobacteria bacterium
GAGCCACTCCCAAATTTTGCCGCCATCTCGAGATTTGTGGAGCGCATTTGCGACCGACAGAAGTGAACCGGACTCGTATTCGACCCAAGCACGGTCAGCCCTTACGGTTGCTACTGCTCGTCCTGCCGGGAGCTTATATTCGAATATGACCTCTAGAAACTCTGGTGACAAATCTACCCTATCCGGTGCCTGTAGGCCCGAAGCATGACTTATCTGCTCACCTATGAGCTTTAAGTCCGGGTCCCATTGAGACTCGGATAAGCCCGCTTTCATTTGTTTGGTCAGTTCAACAAGGATTTCACCTTGCTCACCGCCATCATCGTCATACCAACCGTTATTTAGCGTGATACCTGTCACCGCGAAGAACACTAAACTGACGAATAAGAACGCTGAGGTGTAAAGATGCAGCCATCGTGACCATCGGTAAAACCTTGCCCAATTAACTTTCATAGAGAGCTTTTCTGAGCGGAATATAAGCTCGTCAAAGATTGGATGTATCCATCCAACTCGTAGCTACCCGGGAATTGTCCTTGAACCTTACGCACCAGTCGAAGCGCTTCTGCGTAGTCGCGGGTTTCTATCGCAACCTGCGCACGTCCTAACATAGCCGATTTCACGTGGCCGCCAATCATTTCAGCACGTTCGAACATCAACGAGGCTTGCGCAAACTCTGCTCGGCTGAGGTGCAAACGGGCCAATTCCACCAAGGCATCGCCATTTGCTGGATCGAGATCAATGGCCTTGCTGAGAAAAGCAACAGCCCGAGTGGAGTCATTCTTCGCCGTCGCGAGTCTACCCTGCATTTCTGAAATTAAGCTTTGCTGACGTCTTGGGACTGTGAGAACACTCCCTCGGATCGCATTGATAAGGGAGTTCGCATGATCGATGGCATTTTGGCGAATCATCCAGATCACCAACGGGTAAAGAGAAGCGGGATCTATTTCTGAATCATCGATGTTTCGCTTCAGCAGTTGCGACGCTCGGTCAAAGTTTTCTTGGCGCATGTGCAGCAATGCGGCCGCTAATCTATTTTGTGGATTGTCGTCCCCGAGCCTTATTGACGTTTCGAGAGAAGATAAGGCCCGCTCAGCATTCTGTGTTTGCAGGGCAAGATTGGCTCTCTGTTGCCACAACGCAACCGAGGCAGGATCCTTTTTCAACATTTCGCTGATCAGTGCACTAGCGCTTGAGACTTGGCCAGAAGCAATCAGAACGGCCAATAGCCCCTGTTGCGATTGAGCATTGTCGGGCTCCAACATAAGCGCCTGCTGATAGGCCGTAATGGCACTCCAAGGATTCGATAGTTTGTGGTTGAGATAGCCCAGTTGTGCAAACGTTTCTGCGTCATTAACGCCAAGGGAGACTGCCTTACTGAGGCTTTGCCGGGCAGGCTCATAGCGTTGCATCAACAGATAGAGAGTTCCGATACCCGCATGCGCGCGCGTCAGATGGGGCATTTGTTTGATCGCCGCTTGGTATGAACGGATCGCCGCGTCATAGTCGCCGTTGATACTCAGCAACTGAGCTGCTAGCAGGTGTCTAGCCGCGCTAGGTTTGCCGCCAAAAGCTGTGATTTCTTCATAAGCTTTGGAGTAGTTACTGGCCTCCAGCAACGGCCTTAGCCTGAGTGAAAGATCGATTTCGTGCTCCCCCAATTTAGCTTCTCGATCCAGAATCAATGGTTGTCCGGCACTAAAGGTAAACTGAGGCTCCTGAACGACGATATTGACGCGGTCATTCGCAGAAGCGCTATCAAATAACAGTGCCAGCAGCATCGAGCAGAGCGCCAGTTGCAGCGGTTTAAGATTATTCATCTGTAAATTCAACGGGCCAGATGAAAACTGCGCGTACCGACCGGCCTCCTTTTTTGGGGGGTGTGAAACGCGCGCGCTGAGCAAGGAGCCTTATTTCAGAACTCAGCTGTGGGTGAGGATTCTTTACAATCTCTCTGAGAAAAACTCGGCCTCCTTCATCAATCATCACATTGAGTTCTACGAGCGCTCGGTTGACACCCCGAGATCTGAGGTTTTCAGGAAAGCGTACTCGAGGCGTCGTTAGCAGCCGTGGCGCTTGATCCAACTCGCTTAGCCCAAAACCACTCCAATCAAAAGACAACACGGATTCCAAAGCCGGCATGCTGGCGCGAATATCAAGTGGCGGTAGCGCAGGAGGCTGCAAATCTAACGGTTCAACCCTAGCCACTGCCAACGCAATACCCTGGTCAATGCTATTCAGCAGATTCATCTGGGTCGTTGTCGTTTGTCTGTTAGCCTCAACCGAGGACGGGGGTGGAGGCGGTGGAGGCGGTAAGCCAACGTTTACTGTGCGAATCGTGATCTTTTCGGGAGCTTGCTGTTTCCCAGTAACAAACAAAGCCCCCAATAACGCTAAAACACATAGGAACGACAGAGAAGCAGACCTCAAAATCCGCATCCGTTCGACCAATCGTTGCGGCTTCCCCGATGTTATTTCCGCACCAAAGGCGTCGCGTCCGATCACCTTAGTTTTCCGCCGTCGCAGCGATATGCACGGTACCGGCGCCCGCAAGTTTGGCTTGGTCAACCACCTTAACAAGTAATTCCGTCGGCACCGAAGCATCTGCCTGCACCACGACGGGTTGAGCTTGATCGCGTAAAAGCGGCGTCAGAGTCGCCCGCACGCCGCTGACGCCAATCGTCGTCCCTCCGTGAACCACATCTCCAGATCGTGTTATCGCGAGAATCACCACGTGCTTGTTTAGTCGCTCGGCAGAGACAGCGCGAGGTTTATCTATCTCGACCCCCGATTCTTTTATGAAAACGGTAGAAACAATGAAGAAGATCAGCAGAATAAAAACGATGTCAATCAAGGGCGAGAGGTCTATTCGCGTTTCATCGCGGCTAGCCAAGCGCTGCTGCAGACTTCTCCGATTCATGAGCTTTCCGACTCATTTATCTTAGCCTGCAAATAACTCAGCGCCAGCCACCCTGGTATTACCATCAACAACCCCACTTGGGTGGTGAACATGGCATCCCCGATGCCTCCGCTGATTAGCGTTGCGGGATCTAACCCGCGATCAACCGTCATTTGGTGAAATACCTCGAGCAACCCAATAATCGTTCCCAACAGACCTAACAATGGCAAGACTCCAACAAGAACCCTCAAGGACGACAAGTCAGCGGCGGCGTTTTTGCGCCAGTCCTCGTCACGAGGCATATGCAACATGAGGTGAATCAACCAGGCGTAAACGGACAGAGCCACAACCAAGATGCCCCAGATAACCGGATTCAGGAAGGCGTCTTCTAGCCTCACGAGGCGGTTCCTGGCGATCGAGTGATTGCAATTGCACACGCTTCAAGGCTTTCAACATAACTGCCGGCTTTTCGCGATAAGAGCGCGTGCATTATCAGCGCGGGAATTGCGACGATTAGTCCCAATTCGGTTGTTACTAAGGCTTCCGATATGCCTCCGGATACGATCGAGGGATCACCAGCACCGAACAGAGTCATCATATTAAAGGTACTAATCATTCCAGAGACAGTGCCGAGCAAACCAAGCAAGGGTGACACCGTAGCGGTCACGGCTATGGCTCCGAGGAATCGCTCAAGCCTGGATCGTTCGGCAACCAAAAGTGCGAACAACAAGTCGTCACGCTTATCCGCATCTGTATTTAGGTGGGCTATTTCGATAATTTCTTGCTGCGGGCCTTTCGGTAGCTTTAGCCCCAAATTTTTTGCATCCGATCTTGAGCCTATCGGTACGATTCGGGGTAAACGCAAAAATTGCGCGAATTTCGCTATGGCGATCAACGTGGCCAGCATACCAAAGCCCAAAATAGGCAATATCCAGGTGCCACCCACAGCTAACTGCTCGAGAAAACTGGGGGGGGCAACCCGAGTTTTGAGCAACCGATCAATAGTCGGGTCAAAAGCCAGCAACGCTCTTTCGAACCCTTTGACGCGGTTAACCGCCTCTTCGGACGGCCCGATAAACCGATGACCGATTTTTAACGTTGTTCCACCATCACGATGCAACAGACCAGACGAATCTTGTGTCAAAAACCAGTGCACGGGGCCAAGTTTTAGATGCTCTGCTTGAATGACCTCGCCAGATTCTGTTACCACATCGACGGACGCGAAAGTTGGAGTCAACTCAGCGCGTACCCTCACTAGAGCGGACTTAAGGGGCCCTAGTTCCGTACTGTCGAGAGACTCAATGGGGCCTTCTTGGCGGCTCGCGAAATCCCACAACAGATTCTGTCGGTAGGAATCCTGCGATCGCCAGGCTTTGATGCGCTCTTCCAGTGAAGCTAAGCTCAACAACTGCTCGTCACTTTGCCTTCGAACGGCTGCTGCGCGACTTCGCAGCTCGGTTAAACCTTCGGTTTCTCGATTGAGTTCAAGTGCGAGCGCCTCGCTCTGACGCGCTATCTTTCGGGACTCCTCGTTCAGCTTTTGCTGTGATGCTCGGATATCTTTTAGCAGTGAGCTCTTCACGTCATTGAGGTCCGCAGCAACCACAGATTTCACGACGCAGCATCCAATAATGAACGCCTGAATTATCCTTCTCACAAACAAAGAGAATGGAAAACCATCTTTCATTTTTTATCGATTACCTAAAGACACAGGCAGAGATACCAAACCACGCGCACTACCGGACTCGACGAGTTTGATCGTTTCGTAAAGTTGCGAATTATCGAATCCTGGCTCAGTGGAGGCTTCCTGCCAGCGCCACCCGGTCTCGTGCGCCCGCCCGCTGCCCGACGCGCTTGCATCATCGCTGATATACCAACCATGAGAGAGACCAAGATAGAGTTCGTTGACCAATATTGTTCGGTCGCCGAACGTCATGCGGCTTTTATGCAGAGCAATACGTTTACTAAAATCCGCAGTCTCATCGAGCAGCACTAAGACTGTGGAGAGCTTTTCGCTGAGTGACAGTTTTTCCTGACCAAGCTTTGCCAGATGACCTTCCCACTTAGACTGTAAAGGTGGGGGTATCTGTTTTTGGATGACAACTAACTCATCGACGATTATCCGCATATCGAGCTGCAAGGCAGCGTCCCTAGCTTCCAGCTGCTGTTGTTCCGAGAACAAAGCGATCCGCCGCTGGTCGATTTCAGTATCAGACTGAGCTGCATCATCAAGGAAGGTGCGAAGGGACTGTCGCTCCGCCCGCAAAAGTTTTATTTGGGTGCTGCCAATGCGCTCTCGCTCTAACCAATTAGACCGAATGGCCGTTCGCTGTTGTTCGATAGCGACCCATCGCTCGGTCAGGGCGTCGATGTCGTCTAAGTCTGCACCGACGCTGAGCAAAGGCATGCACGCGGTGAAAAACACAAGCAAAACCTTTGCTCGCGCGCCAACGTTTTTAGTCAACCTGTCGTCTATCTTCAGATTCACCACCGACATTTTCAGCTCAACGCGTTAAATGCGAATGATAATGATTTGCGTCTATTAAATCCATAGTCGATACTTTGTTCATTCAACCAACAAATCAAACACCCCATGCAGAGATTACTTTTGTCCGTCGCTGTATTGACGACATCTTGCGCAAGCCTTGCATTCGCCCACCATCATGAAACAGCGCAGTACATGAAGATGCGCCAAGCTCAATTCATTGATCGATATGATGCCGATGACGATGACAGAGTCTCCTCAGTCGAGTTTGAGCAGGCGCGAAGAGGGCGATTTGACCTTACCGATGAGGACGAGAGCGGGAAGGTATCTTCTGAGGAATACGTATATGAATGGGAAGACCGTCTAGACTTGGGCCTTGCACGTGACCGGAAACTCGCCGTGACACAGACTTTTCGTCGCTTTGCCGCGCTAGATGAGAATGATGATGCAGGAGTCACGTGGTCCGAATATGACGCCTCAGGACGACGAATGTTTTCGGCTCACGACTCAGACAAAAATGACGAGATTAACGGCGCGGACACGAAGCGGGACAATATTATGTACAACCCGCGCAAAACTCTGACCGAGGATCAGCAAGAAGCAGAACAAGCGCGCCTTATTCGGCGAGCTAATCGCATGTTACGAATGCCCTCAACGCACACCCTAAAAGGCATGTTGACCAAATACGACTCAGACGGTGATGAAGTGCTGTCTTGGAGAGAGTTCAATTTAGCTCGCAAGGAGGATTTCGCTCGTTCTGATGTTGATCAGAACGGTTCTGTTGACGAAGAGGAGTACGTGATCGAATTCGAAGATCGACTCGATGCTAGGATCTCCGAGACCCGAGCCGGTTCAGTGAAGCAGGCAAGACGACGTTTTAAAGCTTTGGATGACGATGCCGACGGTGCTATGACGTTTGCAGAGTATCAAAAATCGGGGCATGGAATGTTCAAGCGCTGGGACAGCGGTGATGACGGTTACGTCAGTCGAGACGACGCTTTGCCAAAGCCTAGAGAGCAGCGCGCAGAACAGGAAAAAGATGGGGGCTCAACCAACACAGTCGTCAACGCAGCAACCAATTAACCGCGTATCCAAGCGGCGTCATCTGATTGCGTTGGTTCTATCAGCGCTTGCCGGTGCCGCCATTTTTCCCACCGGCCATTGCGATGTCGAAAAAAACCCCGAGCTGACGTCAAAAACGTACAACGGAGTGCTGGGCACCTCAATGACACTGGCGGTTGCCGGTGTAAGCGAAGCAGTAGCCGAGCGCGCGATGAAAGAGGCGCTGTCGGAAGTCGATAGACTCGATGCCATTGTCTCCCATTATCGTAGTGACAGCGAAGTATCAGCCCTGAATCTGGCGAGATCCGCCGAAAACGCATCGCTTGAGTTGATCAGCGTCATAGAGCTTTGCGAAGACTGGAGGGCGAGATCTGCAGGTCACTTCAGCTGCAGGCTTGGTAGCGTCGTTGAGCAGTGGCAAAAAGCCTCCATCGAAAACCAGGTCCCCGATCGAGTTCAGATTAGACAAGCCGCAAGAGCCGCTAATCGCGCAAACATCGACCTTGACGTCGAAGAGCAACTAATCAGCCTCGAACAACCCATCCAATTGCACGTAAGTGGGCTTGCAAAAGGCTACATTATCGATCGAGCATTTGAAGTGCTGCAGTCGTTCGCCAAGGGGGCGGAAGCACTCAAAGTCGACATTGGCGGCGATGGTCGATATTGGGCGGAGCCAGGTTCACAAGGTTGGCAAGTTCAAATATCGACAGACCCCCTAGGCAACGACATATCACGAAATACCAGCATTACAATTCGGGACGGGGCCGTAGCCGCGAGTGGCCACCGAGACAGAGGTTATCGAATCGGACGCAGGAGTTTTAGTCATATCCTGCAACCACGCGACGGCTGGCCCCCGCATCAGGCTCCAATGGCATTTGTCGTATCCGCAGAAGCGGTCGATGCGGACGCCGTTGCGACTGCATTGGCTTCGATGTCACCGACCGCTGGCGCCGACTGGGTGAATAAACTGCCAGAGACCGAGGCGTTGGTAATAATTTCATCGGGACAGCGCATTGCGACACCCGGTTGGAAGCAAGATTCTCAACAGCCACATAACACCACTTTTTTTGCACTGGAGTATGAAATTCCAACTTTTTCTATCGGACGATACCGACGTCCTTATGTTGCGATATGGATTACCAACAAAGATAGAAAATTAGTTCGAAACCTACTTTTACTCGGAGAAAGCGAGCGATGGGCCAAAGAAAACACAAACTGGTGGCGCGAGGTCGGTCGTCGCGACACTTCAATTTTGGACGGACTCGCGCGACCCACAAGACGGCCTGGTCATTACAGGGTCGTTTGGGACGGTCGTGACGATTTTGGACAAGAAGTCACGCAAACGGAATTCATTCTGCATATTGAGGCCGCGCGCGAGCACGGAGACGCTGACTACGTGAAGTTGAAGATCGACGTCAATGATCCGACGGAGAGACTTCTCGACCCCGACGGAGAAATTGGGCGCATTCATTTGACATGGGCTGGCAGCGAGTTGCGAGCTGCGTATTAACCCGGAAACCTGCTGCTCCCGAACGCGTTACTTTCGAAGCTGAAGGGGAAGCCCTTCATGCAGGACGAGGATCACCTCTCCACGCGCCGATTGTCCTCCCCTCCCCCCAAAAAAAATTACTTGTGAATACGAATGATTATCATTAAGTTTCGCACTCTCAAAAAATGAGGGTTAGAAAATGAAATTCATAGCAAAGTCACTCAGCACGTTCTTGGTTGTTGCGACAGCGCCCAGCTATGCCGCCGAACGCCTTGAAACCACGGTAATTGAGACCGCCAACGAATCCAGCGTTTCTCATAAAATCACAACGCTCAGCGCGGCGGAAATACAGGATACGTCGATTAGCACCATTGAGGACGTCACCCGATATATCCCGGGCGTCCAAGTCAATGACTCTGGTAACCGCTTTGGCGACAACGGCTTCAATATTCGCGGCCTTGAAGGCGACTCTGTCGCCGTGACCGTCGATGGCGTATCCATGGGCGAGACTTTGGCTCCTCCTGCTTTCTCAGCCTACGGAATGTACGACTCCAACCGCGGACAAGTGGAAATCGAACATGTTAAGGCCATCCAGATCACGAAAGGACCATCTTCTGTAGCTAATGGAGACGCTGCGCTCGCAGGTTCGGTCGCTTACATTACGAACGATGCGGTCGACTTCTTGACCGAATCTGGCAATGCAAGCAACTTCCTTGCAAGAACTGGATACGACTCGCGCTCTGACGAGGGGATGCTACATGTCACCCTTGCCAATCGGACAGGACGACTGGAATCGCTGCTACAAGTAACTCTGCGCGACAGCAAAGAAATGCAAGCACATCCAGATGGCCTAGATATTTACGGGCCCGCCCGAGAAACATCTGACCCCTCCAACCGCGAAGCTATGTCGATACTTGCCAAGTTCTCCTTTGAAGTCGCAGACGGTCAGCGTGTCGGAATTGCATATGACAGAACTGATAGAGAAGCTGATGGCAGGCCGCTGTCAAGGTTCTCAACAGGGACTTATCCCTCGAGTTATAACAACTTCAGTACCAGCGACGAGAACAATAGAGACCGGATAGAGATCTCGTACGACTGGACAAACGCAGAAAATATGTTTTTCGACAGCATGTCTGCAGCCCTCAACGATCAGCAAGTCTTCACCGCAGGCGCTACATCCTTCGAGTTTACTTCAAGGGGAGCCACCATTCTGCGACAAGAGGATCGCAGCACAGAGATAGACTTCACGACTTTGAATGTGGACTTTGAGAAAGCCCTTCAAACTGGCGAAACAAAGCACAATGTGACTTACGGAGCACGATGGGAAACACGAGAAATTTACAACGAACAATGGGATCGCCGCTGGAGCGATCTAGCTCAAACGAACTCTCTAACTGGCTACCCAATCAGAGACCCAGCATGGGTACCGGAAACAGAACGAGAGACCCTCAGCGTTTATATTCGTGATGACGTTGCCTTGAGCGATAAGCTCACGGTCACGGCAGGTCTACGCTTCGACTCGACCGAATACAGTCCAACGCTTGACGACACTTTTGCCGATTCCTCGGGCGAGAGCGTCATTGACTCGGACTTTTCCTCTATCATCGGCGGGGTACAGGCCACGTTCGAGTTCATGCCCGGACACAGTATTCTGGCTAGTTACAGTCAGGGTTATAAAGCACCAACGTTCCAAGACCTTTACCTTGCAACGAACGGAAGCGAGACGATAACGGATACCGTTACCGGCGCAGAATTCCAGGACCTGGATACCGTTGCGAATTCTGATCTTGACGCCGAGGAAGCTGAAAGTTTTGAAATCGGATACAAGCTTGAATCCGATCGGGCAAGCTTGACGGTGACAGCTTATTGGACCGATTACGATAACCTGATACGCAATCTAGATGTCGTTAGAGCTTACACTCCCAATGTTAATTCGGAGGCTTGCCGATTCAATTTCGCAACCCGTAC
>PBTJ01000125.1 GCA_002726925.1 Gammaproteobacteria bacterium
ACTCGTCACTAACCCAGCCAATGTGGTGTATAGCGCAACGGCCATGCCGCCACTCATCGCCGATAGCAGTTGCTGCATGAGTGAGGGGTCGAATTGCTTGATGCCACCGATGGGTAGCAGCATCAAAATAAATCCGATCACGGTGCCGGTCAGACCCAGTTTCAGAAGTAGGTCGGCAACGAAGTGTCCAGCGGCGTGTGCGTTGGTGAGTTCATCGCCGATGGTATCCAGTAGCTGTTGGCGGTCCGCGGCTGTGACCGTAGGGGAACTCAGGGCTTTGGCGACGTAGCCATTTTCGGTATCTGATACGGAATTTTTTGCGGTTTCTGCATCTCGACAGATAGCGGTTTCCTTATCGAGGACTTTTGCTCGATGCAGCCAGTGCAACGTGGCCAGCGCGTAAAGTGCGAGGATCACCCAGCTGATCATGCTGCGGTCGCTGGTAAGCGCAAGTTGCAGCAGGCCCGTATTTGCGAGCACAAAAAAACCGAACAAAACTAGACCCACAGTGATGAGCGCGCGCAAGAATAAATGATCGTCAGACTTTCCTAACACGTAAAAGATCCTTCTGGTGATAGTGGCGTGGTGCTAATCCACCGCGCCGGCTCAGGGCATTAGTTTTGATAGTCGGGATCAAGCCGATCTGCAAGGCGGCGCATGGACGGCCAAGCTGTGGCACTCAAGCCTTCCCACGAGGTGGGATTGTTGAAGGTGCTCTCCATCATACTAATAGCGCCTTGGCTTGGCATGTTGAGCGTACCGTTCATTGCACCTACCTGAATCTTGCAGGCTCGCTCGATGTAGTACAGGCGCATGAAGCAAGAGCCAACGCTGCCACCTAGCGCCATGGTGCCGTGGTTGCGCAGCATCATCAGATGCTTAGTGCCCAAATCAGCTACCAAACGCTCCCGTTCGCCCAAGTCGAGGGCCACACCCTCCCAATCGTGGTAGGCCGTATCGTGGTACACGAAAAGCGCGTGTTGGGTGATAGGTAACAGGCCTTCACGCATAGCCGATACCGCGACCCCAGCGTCGGTGTGCACGTGCATCACAGCAACGGCATCATGGCGAGCCATATGCACGGCGCTATGAATGGTGAATCCAGCAGCGTTTACTTCGAAGCCGTTATTCAGCACGACGTTGCCATCAAGATCGACCTTCACTAGATTTGAGGCGGTCACTTCGCTGAACTGAAAGCCGAAGGGATTCAGTAAGAAATGATCGCTGGGGCCGGGCACGCGAGCAGAGAGGTGCGTAAAAACCATGTCGTCCCAACCATAATGCGCGATCAATCGATAGGCTGCCGCTAAATCTTGGCGGATTGCCCATTCCTCACGGGACACTTGTGAACGGATATCCAAGTTCTCCACAACGGCTTCACTCATGTTGGCCTCCCCGAGCAACATAAAAAAAGAAATAAACTTCTCGAATCTTAAGAAAGAAGCTATACCGACCGGCCCTTTCGATTCTAGCTTGAGATAGATTTTTCAGACAGCCCATTTTGCTAACTGTATTTCAACAACTAGTGTTCGATTGGCAGAGAGTTGTTTGTAGTTGATCAACGGTAGCGGAGAGATGCGTTGGTGCAATGATTCGAAATAAATTTGCCTGAAGCCCATCCGGGGGGGTTGCGGGGTCGGGGGGAATCAAGTTCGATAGAAATCTTAATTAGGATTTCGATCGGTGCGCCATGCTGTTGACGGATTCAGAACAAAGTCAGTATCGGAGTCGCGGTTTCGTCGTGAAGGATTGTGTGTTTTCGGAACGAGAATGCGCGAGCTTTCGTGAGGGTGCCCAGCGAGCGGAGGCGCGGCTGCTGGGTCGCATTTTGGAATCAGCTGCAATCGAGTACCGTCTCGATGGCAATCGCTTTGTAGATCTAGACGATGTGACCGTGCAGTTTGAACATACTTCGGTGAATAATCGCTTGCGGGTGGTAGAGCCGGTGAATGAAGTGGAGCCACTATTTGACCGGTTGCTAGATGACCCGAGGCTCTGTGAACCTATGAGGCAGATCGTCTCTTGTGAGCACTTAGCCTTATGGACGGCTAAGCTTAATTTTAAACATCCGCGTGTTGGATCAGGGTTTGGTTGGCACCAAGATGCGCCCTATTGGATGCACGATAGCGAACATGTTGAGAAGTTACCCAATGTGATGGTGCTGTTCGATGATGCGAATGCCGACAACGGGTGCTTTCGCGTCATTGATGGCAGCCATCGGGCAGGTTGTTTGCCTGGGTGCGAAGACGGTCGGCAGCTACAGGGTTTTTATACTCACCCAGACTGCGTGGATGAATCTGCGCAAGTGTTGATCGAAGCGCCAGCAGGTTCCGCAATATTTTTCGACCCGTATATTGTGCATGGTTCCGGCGCCAATTTGAGTGATTTGCCAAGACGCGCCATCATTATTACCTATCAACCCGCAGGCTTTACCGCCCTGAAAAGTGGGCGTGTGCGTGAGATTCGATGAAGTCTTAAAGCCAGACCTTTAACGCCCCGATGACAAAGCCATCGGTCGCATCCGGGGTGCTGAATGACCAGATCATGAAAGGGTCCATGTGAGCGCGTCTAAGCGCCTGTGCATCTGCTCTTGCGCGGTGTCGAAACGCTTCTCAATGGTTTGTCGTATGGCTTCGAATAGGTTACCCGTGCTCAGCCGCGTGGACTCGAAACGTTTATCCAAACTATCGCGTCGTTCACCGATTTAATCGGGCCGCTATTCGAACTGATCAATAGCGAAGGCTATGCGTCGGTTTGGTGCTGTGAAAGCAGCTCGTGACCGTTCCATTTGATAAGCCAGCCCATCTTCAACTCTGATCATGCGCTCGACTGGGTTGTTGTCACTGCTGTCTGCCAATGCCATGGCTGCCTAGCGCCGTGCGGTCGTATGACCTAACTGTGAAACGCATCATCTTTAGTTACTAAGCCTCATGCTGACTAAAACTGGGCGCCAACTCGCAAATTCCTTTCAGCCTTGGCCGCCTATTTGCGTACCCATTCGCCTGCGAGCATGACGGCTTCGACGCTGCGGCTATGCCGTATATCGGTTAGTGGATTGTCTTTCAGCAGCACGAGATCGGCTTGCATCCCCTTGGTCAAGCGGCCACGAGTGTCTGCCATATTGAAAAACTCCGCGGGTGTAATCGTGGCGGCGTAGAGGGCTTGCTGAGGCGTCATCCCGCCTTGCACCAAAAACTCTAGCTCTGTGTGAAGGCTGTAGCCCGGGATGCCCAGACCAATGGGGGTATCTGTGCCTGCGCCGATAGGCACGCCTCGCGCGAGCAAGCGTTCAATAAGAAACACGCTCCATTTCGAAAACGTCGGGTCAATCGCCATCAGTTGCTGCAGTCTATCTATGCGCGCACGCCAAGCGAACTGGGTTGCTTGGGGCAAGGCCGCTAGAGCTGCAGGCCAGTCTTCACGTTGGAAGGGTTTGAGGTGGGTAACCGTGTTCAGGCGCAGGGTCGGCACTTGAATCGTCGATGACAGGGTGTCGAGTACTTGGTTGCAGCGTGTTTCGTCGTAGTTGTTGATGGCCGGTATGCGCTGATCACTGTGCAGGCCCGCGCGCAGTGCGTACCCCAACCCTTCAGTAAAGTTGCGTATGCGCTGTTGTCGCTGGGCGAGCAATTCTTGCCAGTTCGATGCGCACGCAAGTTCGATGTTGCGTAAGTGCTCCATGGAATCCGCCATCGGCCCCGCCGAATCCGCGGTCATCATCAATGGCACGTGGGAGGCAATGGGCATATCTCGCTGTCTTGCTGCGGCGGCAAGCGCCGCATAGGTTTCGGGCTGCACCAACTCGTAAATCTTGATGAAGTCAGCACCAGCCTCTTTTAACGCCGCCACGGCCGCATCCGCTGCGCCAGGCTCCGGCACACCTGTGCCTAATGGTGGCCGGTCAGGATCTGAACCGTCGTAGACCACGAATTTGCCATCAAGCAATGGCCCTGAGATGTAAATGTTGGGTTTGGGTGAGGGCAGGGCGTCGCGGAGTTTGACGAGTTGCTCAATGTCACCACCGGTATCACGCACGCTGGTCACGCCGTAGTCCAAGAATAAGTCCGCCATCTCGTTGGTTAGGGTTGGGTCGTAGACGAAGTGCACGTGCATATCCCACAAACCAGGAATGAGATAGCGGTTCTGGGCGTCGAATCGCTCTGCATTGGCGTTCAGCGTCAGTGCTTGCGATGTGTCAGCAACAGCGGCGATCTTGCCGTCTTCGATTAATACTTGCTGGTTTTGGGTCAGGCCACTCACTGGATCGACGACGCTGACGTTTTCAATCAGCGTTTGCTGCGATTCCACGGCGCTACTGCAACCATTCAGGGCGACGAGTAGGGCGCAGATGCAAATGACCGGCGATGATCGACGCGAAAAATATCTGTTGGCCATGAGCGATTTCTCGGAATGCGGTTGATGGACACTAATTAGCGGCGACCATACGGTCAAACTGCATCACCGTGCGCGCAGCGATTAGCCTAGCGGAGCTTTGTATTAAAGCCGCTGGTCTGTAGTCTTTTGGCTTGGTAAATCATAGGGGGAAATAGATGAGCACCAAGTACTACGACTGGACTGCCTACCACGCAAGTATGCGCGGTGACAAAGTCGCTATTGTTGATCTGGATACGCAAGAAGAGGTGACTTACGGCGCGCTCGAAGATCGCGCATCTCGCTTGGCTGAGTGGCTGCAATCCCAAGGCGTTATCAAGGGCGATCGCGTGACCTTGTTGACGCCAAATTGCCCAGAAGTTTTCGAAGCGCAATTTGCTTGCTCAAAGATTGGTGCCATATGTATTCCACTGAACTGGCGTCTCACCGTGCCAGAGCTGGAGTACATTCTGGGTGATTCTGCCCCCAAGGTGCTTATCTACGACGCTAAGTTTGCCGATGCAGCCGAACAGCTAATAAGCCTGTGTTCTGTGCCGAATAGTTTGATGCTCGATGCGCACGATGCTGCCTGCGTTTACAAGCAAACCTTGGCTGCGCTGACAGGCGCATACCAAGGCGTTGAGTGCACCTTGGATGATGTTGCCATGATCATGTACACCTCGGGCACAACAGGTCATCCAAAGGGCGCGATGATCACTTTTGGCATGAATTTCTATAACGCGGTAAACCTTGGTATTCCCGCGGGCATCAGTTCCAACTCGATACAACTGGTGGTGCTGCCACTGTTTCATACCGGCGGTATGAACTGCTATGCCAATCCTATATTGCACGCGGGCGGGCGCATTCTGCTGATGCGAGACTTTGACCCCGGTCGTGCACTGGCTGTGCTGGGCGATGCAAGTCTTGGGGTGACGCACTTCTTTGGTGTGCCTGCGCCCTATCAATTCATGATGCAGCACCCGGATTTTGACGCCACTGACTTGAGTCGCATTGTGACCGCTGGCGTGGGCGGCGCGCCCTGCGCGGAGGCCATTTTACGAGGCTGGATTGATCGCGGTGTGCCGCTTATTCAGGGCTGGGGCATGACCGAAACCAGTCCCGGCGGCACCGCCTTAGATGCCGCTGATGTGATGCGCAAGATCGGCTCAGCAGGTAAGGCGCTGCTGCACACCGAGCTGAAAATCATTGACGACGATGGCGCAACCTTGCCCTGGGGTGAGGTTGGCGAACTGTTGATCCGCGGGCCGAATATCACTCCGGGGTACTGGAACAAAGCAGAGGCTACGGCAGACTCGTTTGTTGATGGCTGGCTGAAGACTGGCGATGCTGCGCGCTTTGACGATGAGGGTTTCATCTACATCGTGGATCGCTGGAAAGACATGTACATATCAGGCGGTGAAAACGTCTACCCAGCCGAGGTTGAAAATGTGCTGTATCAACTTGAGCAAGTCGCAGAGGCTGCCATCATCGGCGTGCCTGATGAGCGCTGGGGCGAAACCGGTAAGGCGGTCTTGGTTCTTAAGCCCGGTCAAACGTTAGACGCGGACGTCGTGATCGGTCATTGCTTAGCGAATCTTGCCAAATTCAAAGTACCCAGTAGTGTTGAATTTATCGAAGCGCTACCGCGTAATGCGACCGGTAAGGTGCTCAAGCGCACGCTGCGCGATCAGTATGTAGAAGAGGGTGCGCCGGCCATCAGCTAAGGTCGTCAAACCATTTTTTTAGGGAGAAGGATAATGAGCGAAAGTTACGAAGAAACATCTCAACTCGAGATGCAGGCCATCTTGGATCGCCAGCGCGCTGCCTATTTGGCAGAAGGTGTGGTGAGTTCGCAGACTCGCATTGATCGCCTGGAGCGGGCCGTGCAGGTCGTCAAGAAACACCAAAAAACCTTTGTCAAAGCCATGAATGAAGACTTTGGTCATCGCAGTGAGCACCAGTCTATGTTCACCGACATCGCTTCTTCCATCGGGCCGCTGCGCCATGCGCAACAAAACCTGAAACGCTGGCAAAAGAAAGACAAGCGTAAGGTCACCCCCGGCGTTTTGGCTTTGTTAGGTGCAAGAGCCTGGATCGAATACCAGCCTTTAGGTGTTGTTGGTGTGATCAGTCCATGGAACTTTCCGGTCAATTTGACCTTCACACCCTTGGCCGGCGTGCTGTCAGCTGGTAACCGATGCATGATTAAACCCAGCGAATATACGCCGGCTACCTCTGCGGCCATGGCCGTGGGTTTTGCGGAAGAGTTTGATGAGGAAGAAATCGCGGTCATCACCGGTGGGCCGCAAACCGGTGCCGATTTTTCCGGGCTGGCTTTTGACCACCTGCTTTTCACTGGGGCCACGTCGGTAGCCAAGCATGTTATGCGTGCTGCGTCAGAGAACCTAGTGCCGGTAACGCTGGAACTGGGTGGCAAATCGCCGGTGATTATTTCGCCAAAGGCAGACATGGCACCAACTACCGATGCATTGATGGCAGGCAAAATGCTGAACGCAGGACAGATTTGCTTAGCACCGGATTACGTTTTTGTGCCGCGTAATCGTATGAGCGAGTTTGTCGAGTCGAGTAAACGCTCGGTAGCTAAAATGTATCCGACGCTGCTGGATAATCCCGATTATACCTCGGTAGTGAATGAGCGGCATTTTCAGCGCATTAATGGCTACGTTG
>PBTJ01000126.1 GCA_002726925.1 Gammaproteobacteria bacterium
GCGCACAAGGGTGTTGAGACGTTTTTCACCCAGGTCTTTGACGACAATTTTTTTCACGCTGACATGCATCCGGGCAACGTCTTTGTGGACATTAGCAATCCAAGTGACCCCAAATGGATTGCGCTGGACTGCGCAATCGTTGGCAGCCTCAGCGCATCTGACCAGTCTTATCTCGCGCAAAATCTCATCGCCTTTTTCGCCCGAGATTATCGCCAGATCGTTACCCTGCATCTGCGCTCTGGCTGGGTGCCCGCGACCACCGATGCTGATGCCCTCGAGGACGTCATTCGCAATGTTTGCGAACCTATCTTCGCCAAACCGCTGGGCGAAATCTTTTTTGCCGGCTTCATGGCAGAACTGCTAGAAACCGCACGAGAATTTGGCATGCAGGTTCAGCCGCAGCTGGTTTTACTGCAAAAAACCCTGCTTTATGTAGAGGGTTTAGGGCGGCAACTCTATCCGCAGCTTGATCTGTGGGAGACCGCAGAACCCTTTATGCGGCGCTGGGCAGTCAAGCAACTTGGTCCAGTAGCAGTCATCGGCAAGTTATTAGACAACGGCCCCAAGCTACTCGCCGAACTGCACCGACTACCGGAACTGCTTGATGACAAACAAACCATCGAACTGCGCAAGCAGTTGGCCATTCAGCAAAATAGTATTGAGCGGCTGCATGACCAAGTGCAGGATCAACATCGCCAATCTAAACGACTTGGATGGTTTGCGGGATTTCTGCTTAGCGCTCTGGCAATCGCGTGGTGGTTGGGTTAGTGGTCGTGGAAGGTGCTAGGATGCGAATGCATCAATACTGGCGCTAAGTGGAGTCTTAGACATGAGCGTACTCGACGAACTCACGCAAGTGCTTACCCAGCGAAAATCAGAAGATCCAGAAACCTCCTATGTCGCCTCACTGCACGCCAAAGGGTTGAACAAGATTCTGGAAAAGGTCGGCGAAGAATCTACTGAGGTCATTTTGGCAGCAAAAGACGCTGACCGCAGTGCCGGCACGAAAGCAGAGGTTGTTAAGGAAACCGCTGACCTATGGTTTCACACCATGGTGATGCTCAGTGCACTAGATCTGTCTGCTCAGGATGTGCTGGATGAGTTGGCCACTCGCCTCGGCGTTAGCGGGCACGACGAGAAGGCTGCGCGCGAAAATTAGCGCGCTAGCCGGTGCCGCTGTCAACCATGAGAAAAAGCGTCCTATAATCGAACCCTATTCATCGGAGATACCCAATGTTTGGATTTGGTATGCAAGAACTGCTGGTTATATTGGCCATTGTGCTGTTGATCTTCGGTCCAAAACGGCTGAAAAACATCGGCGCCGACCTGGGCAATGCCATTAAGGGATTCCGCACCGCGGTATCGGACGAAGATAAAACCCCAGCGGCCAACGACGCCGCAGCGAAGGTCATCGACGCCGATGACGCTGATGCCGAAACAGCAACTCAGTCTTCCACGACAGCCAACCAAGAAACAAAGTAACAGGGCAACCTTACCGAGAGTGAGGTTTCAAATATTCCCGCACACTTGGAGCGCGTAACGCCACATGTTCAGCAGTATGGAGTTAATGCTTATCGTCCTCGTGACGCTGCTGGTGATTGGCCCTGAACGCCTGCCCGAAACATTGCGCACGCTAGGCTTATGGGTAGGCCGGTTGTCGCGATCATTTACCGCCACGAAAGTTGAAATCGAGAAAGAAATTGGCATGGACGATGTGCGGCGACAGCTGCACAACGAATCGGTTATGGCGCAAATGAAGCACATCGAAGACGAGGTCAAAAACGCCATCGAGCCACCAGTCATGCAGGAGCCACCGATCACACCGGCGACGGCTGAAGTATCGGGAAAGGAAGCGAAAGAAGTAGCAAAAAAACCTGTCTCACCAACCCAGACCGACTCGCCTGAGACCGCCATCACAGATGGCGAAGCCGAACATCACTCACCTAAAACATCCTCGTAAATGCACGCCGAGCCCGACAACGCGCAAACAGATGACGACAAGGAAATGTCCTTTCTTGAGCATCTCATTGAACTGCGCAGTCGTATTCTGCGCAGCATGATCTTGGTCGGTGTGTTGTTCGTACCGATCTACTACTTTGCGGGGCCGTTGTTTAGCTTCGTGTCCGCACCCTTGGTGCAGGCGTTGCCCGATGGCTCTTCGATGATCGCAACAGCGGTAACCTCTCCGTTTCTAACGCCGTTTAAACTCGCTATTTACACTGCGATTTTTATCGGCATCCCGTTTTTGCTGCATCAATTGTGGGGGTTTGTTGCGCCAGGTCTGTATCGCAGCGAGAAACGTTTTGCTTTCCCGTTGCTGTTCTCCAGCGTAGTGCTCTTCTATGCGGGCATGGCGTTTAGCTACTTTTTGGTATTCCCGCTGGTGTTCGCGTTCTTGGTGGCTGTGAGTCCTGAGGGAGTGCCGATGATGACGGACATCAATCAGTACCTTGATTTTGTGCTGAAGATGTTCCTCGCCTTTGGCATCGCCTTCGAGATACCCGTTGCTACGTTTTTGCTGGCATGGTCCGGGCTGTCCAGCGCACATAACATGGCGAAGAAACGGCCTTACGTCATTATCGGCTGTTTTGTGGCGGGCATGCTGCTGACGCCACCTGACGTGATTTCGCAGCTGCTGCTGGCCTTACCCACGTGGCTACTGTTCGAGTTCGGCGTCGTGATGGCGCGGCTGGTGGAAAAGAAAAGCGCCCGTCACGAGGCCGAGGAAACCAGAGAGCTCTGATGAGCGCTGCTTTCAGTCTGCCGCGCTGATCATCTGACGCGACTAGGGCTAAAGGGGTGCTCTAGAACCAAAGTAAATGGCCCATCATTTTCGCTGGCGACCTGCATGTCTGCACCAAACTCGCCGCTCTGCACTGGCACGTAGGCGCCTAAGGCTTCGACAAAGGCAAGATATAGCGCATCCGCTATTACTGGCTCTGCAGCCTGTGAAAAGGATGGGCGTCGGCCTTTGCGGGTATCCGCCAACAGGGTGAACTGGGAGATCACCAAGGCTTTCCCGGCAATATCCAGAAGGCTCAGTGTCGTCTTTGCATTGGCTGCCGTCTCTGCATCAGGCTGTGGGTCATTGGGCTGCAGCTTACCGATGTGATCGAAAATCCGCAGATTGACGATTTTGTCTGCCAGCCAAGCCACCTGCTCAGACCCGTCGTCCTTGGCGATGCCAAGATAGACGAGCAATCCGCGATCTATCTCCCCAACCGTTTTGTCGCCAACTCGTACGCTCGCCGAGTTTACCCTTTGCACCACGGCTCTCATCGATCTGATCGCAGGAAGATGCGGGGAATATTCACAAGTGCCCTAGGCGCGTTTGCGCTCGCTCTCTTTCAGCAGCAGCTTTCGCACGCGAATGTTTTCCGGCGTTATTTCAACCAGCTCATCATCGTCGATAAATTCAAGCGCCTGTTCTAGCGTAAGGTTAACTGCGCCGCTTAACTGAATATTTTCATCTGTGCCCGCTGCTCTGACGTTGGTGAGCTTCTTCTCCTTCAGCGGGTTTACTGTCAGGTCGTTGCCGCGGGCATGTATGCCGACCACCATGCCCTCATAAATAAGATCATTGGGCTTAACCATCATGCGGCCGCGTGCCTGCAAGTTCCAAAGCGCAAAACCTACCGCCTTACCTTGGGCGTTAGAGATCAGCACGCCATTCTTGCGCGAGCCTACATCCTCAGAAATTCGCGGCCCAAAGCCATCCGAGGCAAAAGACATGATGCCGGTACCAGAAGTTTGCGAAAGGAAGATCGGTCGGTAGCCCATGAGTCCGCGACTGGGTATACGAAACTGCAGCCGCACCCGACCCTTTCCGTCTGGCTGCATTTCCTGCAGCTCACCGCGGCGATCTCCCAGTGCTTCCATGACTTTGCCTTGGTGCTGGTCTTCGACATCGAGGGTGAGCGTTTCAAAGGGCTCGTGTACCGCTCCGTCTATTTCGCGGTAAATCACTTGGGGACGGGATACCGCTAACTCGTATCCCTCCCGGCGCATAGTTTCAATGAGCACCGACAAGTGTAATTCACCTCGACCACTCACCTTAAAACGGTCCGGGTCATCAGAATCTTCGACCATCAGGGCGACATTGTGCAGGGCTTCGGTCTGCAGGCGCTCGCGAATCTGGCGGCTGGTAACGTATTTGCCCTCACGGCCAGAAAGCGGCGAGTTATTGACGCAGAACATCATCGTTAGTGTTGGCTCATCAACCGTCAATGGCGGCAGAGCCTCCACCATATCCGGTGCGCACAGGGTGTCCGATATGTTGATCTTATCGATACCGGTCAAACAGATAATGTCTCCAGCTAATGCTTCAGAAGCTTCCAAGCGCTCCAGCCCGCTGTGACGATAGATATTCATCACTTTACCCTTGCGTTCAAGGCCTTCGCGGTCGACCACCATCACTTGTTGGTTACGCTCAACCCGACCACGAGTAATACGCCCAATGCCTATTACCCCTTCATAGGTTGAATAGTCCAAGGAGCTGATTTGCATTTGAAACGGCCCACTCTCATCAACAGCGGGTGGCGGCACTTGCTCGACGATCATGTCTAGCAGCGGACTCATATCGTCCGCAATGGCGTCCAGTTCCAAACCGGCGACACCGTTGATGGCGCTGGCATAGATCGATGCGAAATCTAATTGCTCATCACTTCCACCTAGGTTGTCAAATAGCTCGAACACCTGATCGATGGCGCGGTCAGGGTCGCTGCCGGGGCGATCAATTTTGTTCACCACGACAATCGGCTGCAGGCCATAGGCAAAGGCTTTTTGAGTGACGAAGCGAGTCTGCGGCATGGGCCCGTCGACCGCGTCCACCAGCAACAGGACTGCGTCAACCATGGACAAGATACGCTCGACTTCGCCGCCAAAATCCGCGTGCCCGGGTGTGTCGACAATGTTGATTTGCACGTCGCGATAGTTGATGGCGGTATTTTTCGCCAAAATCGTAATGCCCCGTTCTTTCTCCAAATCGTTACTGTCCATTGCGCGCTCTGCAGCGCTGGAGTCAAGCAAGCCCGTTTGCTGTAACAAGCAGTCCACCAGGGTGGTTTTGCCATGATCGACGTGAGCGATGATCGCTATGTTGCGTACATTCAAATTCGACACGACAGCGTTTTTCCTTTTCTTAAAGTCATAAAAGCCACAGCACGAAGAGCTGTGGCGGAACCCAGCGTTGTGGGTACATCGGCAAGCGCGCGATTATGGCCGAAGGCTCCGCTACTGTCGCCTAAAACAACCGCTCGATGGGCTCTAAACAGCGGCGAACCAGGCCGCACAAAAAAAACGCTGTTGCCCCAGCAATGGCACGAACAATAAGGCAAAACAACCAATGGCCCCGCGACGCACCGAAAAAACACAGTCACAACGTTGTACATGGGGTAAAAATGCACCAGAATGGCGCGCAGGTCGTAATGCGCCAAGCGTATTGCACTATTTTGGTGCAATATATTTGATGCGGTTGAAAAAGCTATTTTAATTCAATCGCTTACGTGTGAATGTGAATGGCATGCATTTTGCTGCCGTTGGGTTCGGGGCGTGGTCTTACGCAGCGCTTACACAGAAGCTTGCTACCAGATCTTAGCGATTACGCACTGAACTTGACGTTGCTTCGGTAGCAGCACGGACAAACCTGCGATGACACACGGGTACTTATACTTAAGGAGATAAACCAAGCATGAAATCGAAACTAGAATACATCTGGCTGGACGGCTACCAGCCAACGCAAAGCCTGCGCAGCAAAACGCAAATGAGCAAAGAGAACTTCTCCGGTGCGCTGGATGAGGTACCTGAATGGTCATTCGACGGCAGTTCAACCGAACAAGCCGAGGGCGGCAGTTCAGATTGCCTGCTCAAGCCGGTAGCTATTTACCCGGATCCTGATCGTCAAAACGCTTACCTGGTTATGTGCGAAGTGCTAAATGCCGACGGCACACCTCACGCGTCAAACGGCCGTGCCACCATCGATGACGATGACAACGATTTCTGGTTTGGCTTCGAACAAGAATACTTTCTGTGGGATGTCGACACCCAACTGCCTCCGGGTTTCCCTGCTAACGGTTATCCCGGACCTCAGGGACCTTACTACTGCTCGGTTGGTGCAGCGAACGCGCACGGGCGTGACTGCGTTGAAGAGCACTTCGACCTGTGTCTTGAGACCGGCCTGAACATCGAAGGCATCAATGCTGAAGTGGCGGCTGGGCAGTGGGAATTCCAAATTTTCGCTAAAGGTGCCAAGGAAGCGGGTGACCAGATTTGGATTGCGCGCTATCTCCTAGAACGCACTGGCGAAAAGTACGGCTACGCCATCAACTGGCATCCCAAGCCCTTTGGCGACTTGGATTGGAACGGCTCAGGCATGCACGCGAATTTCTCCAACGGAGCCATGCGCACCGAAGGCAAGGAAGAGGTGTTCACCAAGATCTGTGAGGAATTCGGTAAGAACATCCAGCGTCACATTAGCGTTTACGGTGCCGATAACGATCAGCGTTTGACAGGCAAGCACGAAACTCAATCAATTGATGAGTTTAGCTATGGTATTTCAGACCGTGGCGCATCCATCCGTATTCCGGTCACCACACCGGCTGACGGCTGGGTCGGGCGATTAGAGGATCGGCGTACCGCATCTAATGCCGACCCCTACAAAGTTGCTGCGGCTATTGTGAAAACCAGCAAGGAAGCGCTGGCCTAAGCGGTCACTGCATCAGCGCATCTCTAGCGACAGTCGCAAGAATGCGCTATACGGTGGTGAGTGAAGAGGGGTGTCGATGTTGATCGATACCCTTTTTTTTACCGCCCTTAAGCGGTGAGCGAACGAGTACTCACGGCCCAATTAGCGCAGAACAATTTTCAGGCATCGATGAACCAAATCAGAAAACGTCCCGCCACTAATCACAAACTTGCCGAGCATTTGCTTGGCAGCTTGATGACGGCTGTGATCGTGTTGGACGAGCGGTTTACCGTCAAAAAACTCAACAGCGCCGCCGAAGACCTGCTGCATGTATCTGCCAATCTGGTTTTGGGCAATCTGCTGACAGATCTTTTGCTCGGTAACGACGAGTTGGTCACAGCGCTGCGCCAAGCGGTGACTGACCACCAACCCTTTACTGCACGCAACGTGGCGCTTCAGCTACACGAGAACACCATAGAGGAAGTGGACTTAACCGTTTCCAACCTAGAGACCCCAAAGGGCCTGCTGTTGGAGTTACACCCCACTAGCCGCATCAATTCGATCAGCCA
>PBTJ01000127.1 GCA_002726925.1 Gammaproteobacteria bacterium
GCCTGAACTTCCTGGCGGAATTCGGGCCGGCCGCCTTCGTGATGCGCGCCCGTGCGGAGGGCCTGCGCGATTTCGGCGCCAGCCTGGGGCCAGAGGCCGCTCATCGTGTTGCCATGGGCGCAGAAACCTTGGCTTTGCGCGTGCAGCGTCAGAGTGAAAACGCCATGGCCATGTGCGAGTTTTTGCATGCACACCCTAAAATCAAGAAAGTCTATTATCCGGGCCTTGCCGAGCACCCGCAGCATGCCAGGGCGGGTGAGCTTTTTCGCGCCTTTGGCGGCTTGCTCAGCTTTGAACTGCAAAGTCATGTAGATCTCTGGGAGTTTCTAAACCGTCTGCAGGTGATCGTGAAATCCAGCAATCTCGGCGACAATCGCACGCTGGCGATACCCGTCGCCCACACCATTTATTTCGAGATGGGACCAGAGCGGCGTGCTCGCATGGGGATTGATGATTCGCTGATCAGAATTTCCAGCGGTATAGAGGATAACGAGGATTTGTTGGCGGATATTTCCGCGGCATTTGATTAGGAGGGGCAATGAGTCGTTTAGCAGAAAAAGTTGCAGTAATTACCGGTGGCGCCGGTGGCATTGGCATTGCGACGGGAAAACGTTTTTCCAGTGAGGGCGCGCGAGTGTTGCTGGTAGATCTCGATGAAAAGGCGCTGGCAGATGCCTGCGCCGAAATTGGCGGCAATGCCGTGAGCTATCTAGTGGCTGACGTGACCCAAGCCGACGATAACGCGCGCATGGTGGAAACTGCGACCGAGCGCTACGGTGGCGTCGATATCTTTTTGGCCAACGCGGGTATCGAGGGCGATGTGACGTCGCTACTCGATTACGACGAGTCGCGCTTCGACCAAGTCATGGCGGTGAACGTAAAGGGCCCATTCCTCGGGCTGCGCGCTGCGGTCCCTGCCATGCGCCTGCGCGGTGGTGGCAGCATTATCATCACGTCGAGTATTGCTGGCGTGCGCGGCGCTCCGTCGCTCGCCCCCTATGCCACCAGTAAACACGCTGTGATTGGTTTAATGAGGTCGGCAGCAAAGGAGTTTGCTGCCGAAGGGATCCGGGTGAATACGGTGAATCCATCGCCGGTCCATACACGCATGATGCGCTCGATTGAGGAGGGCATTCGGCCTGATGATCCAGAGGCAGCACAGCAATTAATGGCGGCCAATATTCCCATGCAGCGCTACGCTGAAGCGGAAGACATCGCCAATATCATGCTGTTTCTTGCTAGTGATGAAAGTCGCTTCATGACCGGCGCAACTTATTTTGCAGACGGCGGCAATACGGCTTAAAGTTTTGCCCTTTCTTTGCGCCGCAACGTCAGCAACCCGGTGCTCTTGGGCAACTGAAAAGACAAAAAGACTGAGAGGAAGAGATTGATGGCCGAGGCCTTACTTGCGACCAATTTAAATCTACCCAACAAGCGCACCGGCAAGGTGCGCGATTTATACGATGTAACGCTGGGTTCCGGCGATGAGGCGCTGCTGATCATCGCCACCGACCGCATCAGCGCCTTTGATGTTGTGATGCAAAACGGCCTGCCTGGTAAAGGTGTGGTGCTGACGCAAATCTCCAAGTTTTGGTTCGACCACTTTACGAGTGAGATCAACCATCACTTAATCAGTACCGATGTCGCCGATGTGCCCGGGCTTACCGATGCCGAGCGCGGACAGCTAACGGGTCGCATCATGCTGTGCCGTAAAACCGAAGTTGTACCTATCGAGTGCATTGCGCGTGGCTACATCACCGGCAGTGGCTGGAAGGACTATCAAAACACTGGCGCGGTATGCGGTATTGAACTGCCAGCCGGTCTGCGTAATTCCGATCGCTTGGCCGAGCCACTGTTCACGCCGTCCACCAAGGCGGTTGATGGGCACGACGAAAACATCAGTTTTGCCGAAGGCGCTGAGGTCGTCGGAGAAGAGTTGATGCAGTGGTTGGGCGAGAAAACCCTCAGCCTTTACAGTGCCGCCAGAGACTACGCTGGTGAGCGAGGCATCATCTTGGCCGATACCAAATTTGAATTTGGCCAGCTTAGTGGCGCCGGGGAGCCACTGCTGATTGACGAGATCTTTACCCCTGATAGCTCGCGTTTTTGGCCTGCTGATGATTGGGAGCCTGGCCGCGAACAAGTGAGCTTCGACAAACAGATCGTACGCAATTATTTGGAGACGGTCGTGGCCAGCGGCGCTTGGGATAAAACCGCACCGGGGCCTGAACTGCCAGCCGAAGTGACTGAACGCGCCATCGCTCGTTACTTAGAGGCTTATCATCTGCTGACCGGCGAACATCTAACGCTTTAAGTGCTTCAACTCCCCACATTTCTTAGGCGTCATCTACCGCGATTGGCAGTCAAATAGTCGCCATCAATAGTGGAATGGCAAACCTATAAGCGGCTTTGTGATCAGCCCGACTATTGGTCGGCTTGGATGATCGACCAGTGTTGCGAACTGCTGCAGTTCAGCGATGTCCCAGAGGCCACCGCGGTAGCTATGACTTTGCGCGCGGATCTACGCAAGCCCTTCTTGCCTCAACCCCCAGACCACTTTGGCGATGCTCGTACTCAGATGTACCAAGTGACGATAACTCTAGAGCAGTGCCAGCTACTGCTTGGCGTCATCGAGCAGGCCGCTCGCCAAAAAGCGTTTAGTCAAAATACCCAGTCCCGCGGGCTAAGTGGTTTTGCCCAGGCATGCGAAGAATTGATACGGTGGCGGGCTGAGTAGTATTGGGAACAGGGTATGGCGAATCATCAGTCGGTATCGGGTGGGGGCGCTTTCAAGAAAATCCTCATCGCCAATCGTGGTGCGATTGCCGCTCGTATCGTGCGCGCCTGTCGTGAGCTTGGCATCAAAAGCGTCGTGGTCTATACCTCGGTTGATGCCATGGCTCCCTATGTGGCGATCGCTGACGAAGCCTATCCACTGACTGGGCTGCGTCCCAACGACAGTTACCTAGACCAAGACCAACTCATGGGCATTGCCGAGCTTAGCAAGGCCGACGCAGTGCATCCTGGCTATGGCTTTTTGTCGGAAAATGCCACCTTTGCGCAGCGCGTGATTGATGCGGGAATGCACTTTATTGGCCCGGCTCCAGCGTGGTTGGATCGCATGGGCGACAAGGTGAACGCTCGTCGCCTGATGGCCCAGCAGGGCATGCCAACCTTTGCGGGCAGCGACCTAATCACCGACGTTGATAGCGCTCGCGAGGCCGCGCAGCGCATTGGTTTTCCCCTGGTAGTGAAGCCGTCCGGTGGTGGTGGCGGTATGGGCATGCAGGTGGTTGAGCATATGGCGGACCTTGAGACTGCCCTTGCACAGGCTCAAGCGGTCGCTGACGCGGCCTTCGCCAACGGCGGTTTGTATTTGGAGCGCTGGATCGAAAAGCCTCGCCATATCGAGTACCAGATTCTGGCTGACGAACAGGGCAACGCGATGCACCTGTTTGAGCGGGAATGTTCGGTGCAGCGCCGTCACCAAAAGCTCATTGAAGAAAGCCCTGCTCCGGGCATTGATACTACGGTGCTGCGCGAACAAGCCCAGCGCGGCGCGGATATCTGTGCGCAGCTTGGCTACAACAACCTTGGCACCATGGAAACGCTTTACAGCGACGGCGACAGCGGTTTTTTGGAAATGAATACCCGTATCCAGGTGGAACACGGTGTGACCGAGGAGGTCACCGGTATCGATCTCGTGCAGCAGCAGATTCTGCTCAGCGCTGGAGGCAACCTGCCGGAGCGCCCCCCGTCGATGAAGGGCCACGCCATCGAGGTGCGTCTTTATGCCGAGGATGCGCAAAGCCTTATGCCCTCGACAGGTTTGCTGCGTAAATTTAGCGTGCCGGAGCTTTTCGGCGTGCGCGTTGAAACCGGTTATCAGCAGGGACAAGAAGTCAGCCCATACTACGATGCGCTGTTGGCCAAGATCATCGCCACGGGCAATACTCGTGAGCAGGCGATTGGCCGCGCCGTAGTTGCCCTGCAAGCGTTTACTATCGAAGGCGTTCGCACCAATGCAGCCTTGCTGCTGCGCGTGTTGAAAGAGCCTGATTTCCTGCAGGGCAATATCGATACGGGCATGGTAGAGCGCTTGTTGCGTAAAGGTGCCCGCATTCCTGCACTCTGAAAAAAGTTGTAGCGGTGCTATATTCTCCGGCCAAAAATCCAACGCGCAGTTAGCGACCAAGAGTAAGGCGGTTATGGCGAAACAAGACGTAGAAAGCGAAGTCACCGGCAATGTGTGGAAAGTACTAAAGAGCGCTGGGGATAGCGTCGCTGAAGGGGAAGTCATCATGATCTTGGAGTCCATGAAAATGGAAATTCCGGTTGAAGCGCCAATTGCCGGCACCGTAGTCAGCATCGTGGTGCAGCCTGAAGATCAGGTAGAAGAAGATCAGGTGGTTGCGGTCATCGAAACCTAGTGTTCATCGAGATCGCAGATCGAGAAAATAAAAAATAGGGGAGTCGAATGAGTTCAGATTTAGTCACCATCGACATTCAAAACGGTATCGCCGATGTGCGCTTGAACCGTGAAGAAAAGTACAACGCGCTCAGCCAAGATATGTTCGATGCCATCATCGAAGCGGGTCAGGCATTAGCCTCTGCCGATGATGTATCGGCGGTCGTGTTGTCCGGCAACGGGCGAGGTTTCTGTGCGGGTCTCGATATGGCGAGCTTTGCCTCCATGTCCGACGGTCCTCGAAAGCCCAAGTCCGATACCGATTCCCTGCTGGCGAAAGACGAGCGCCCAGAGAATCGCGCCCAGCGTCCGGCCATGGTTTGGAAACAACTGCCTATGCCGGTCATCAGTTCATTGCACGGCGTGGTATTCGGCGGTGGCTGCCAGATTGCATTGGGTACGGATATTCGTATTGCCGCCCCTGATATCAAAATGTCCATCATGGAAATCAAGTGGGGCTTGGTGCCGGACATGAGTATTACCCAGACCCTGCGTGACATCATGCCCATGGATGTTGCCAAGGAACTCACCTTTACTGGCCGGATCCTCAATGGCGAGCAGGCCAAGGAAGTGGGGCTGGTTACCCGAGTGGCGAATGATCCGCTTGCTGCAGCCATGGAACTTGCCGAGGAAATTGCTGGCAAGAATCCTGATGCCGTTCGTGCAGGTAAAGCGCTATACGAACAGGCTTGGCACGCGGATGCGCGGACGGGCCTAGAACTGGAGGCAGCGCTACAAGCACAGCTGATTGGTACCGCGAATCAAATCGAAGCGGTCAAGGCGAACTTTGAAAAGCGCGCCCCAGCCTTTCAACCAGCCACCCGCACTGAGCAGGGCTAGTACGCCGTGAGTTGGGACGCCGAAGTCCAAGAACTGCAGCGCCGCCGTTACCTAGCTCAGCAGCAAGGTGGCGAAGCGGGCATTGCCAAGCAGCATGCTCGTGGTCGCATGACCATTCGCGAACGCATCGATGTACTGTTAGATGAGGGTTCCTTTCGCGAGCATGGGCGCGCGACCGCAAGCCCAGTGTATGACGACAATGACGAGCTGATTGAATATGTGCCCGCAAACTACATCGTCGGCTTTGGTGCCGTCGAGGGCCGTCGCGTCACCGTCGGCGGAGAAGACTTCACTCTAAAGGGCGGCTCGCCCAATGCAGCGGGGCTACGCAAAAGTGTCTATGCCGAACACCTAGCCGTACAGTACCGGACCCCGCTAGTGCGCATGCTTGAAGGCGGCGGAGGTAGCGTGAAGGGGGGTGGTAAGAAAGGCGGCACCGTCGGTGAACCGGTATTCACCGAGCCCCGATTCAAGATCATTGCCGATGCCATGGGCGTCGTGCCCGTTGCTTCAGCAGCCCTCGGCGCGGTAGCGGGTTTTCCAGCCGGGCGACTCGTCGCCTCACACTTTTCAGTGATGACTGAGCATACGGCTCAGGTTCTGATTGGTGGCCCAGCTCTCGTTGAGCGTGCCCTGGGCGTCAAAATGACGAAGGAAGAGTTGGGCGGAGCTTCGGTACATTTGCGCAGCGGTATCGTCGATAACTTGGCCGTTGATGAGCACGATGCGCTGCATCAGATTCGACGCTATCTCAGCTATTTGCCCAGCAGTATTTACCAGCGCACTCCGCGCTACACCGTAGAGGATCCGGTTGATCGCCAGGAACAGGCGCTGCTTTCCGCTGTGCCGCGTGACAGCAACACCGGCTTTGATATGCGCGCAGTGCTGCGCATGATTTTTGATGTCGACAGCTTGTTTGAGATCGGCGCCTTATATGGCCCGAGCCAGATCTGCGCGCTAGCAACAATTAACGGTCAACCGGTGGGTGTGCTAGCTAACGATTGCTTGCACTATGCGGGCGCGATGACCGCCGAGGCCGCGCAGAAGTATCGTCGCTTCGTGGAAATGTGCGACACGTTCCACCTGCCCATCGTGAACCTGATCGATCAACCGGGTTTCATGATCGGGCCCGAATCAGAAGCCGCAGGCACCATCCGTTACGGCATGGCGGCAGTGTCGGCAGCGGCTCAATCCACGGTGCCTTGGGCAGTGATTCAGGTGCATAAGGGCTTTGGTGTGGCCACTGCAGCCCACTATGCCCCCGGCGCTTACATATTGGCTTGGCCTTCCGTAGAATCCGGCCCGCTGCCGGTAGAGGGTGGAGTTGCGGTCGCCTTTCATCGAGAAATCGCTGCCGCACCAGACCCAGAAGCTAAGCGTCGAGAACTGGAAGATCGTTTGCGTGAAGCGCGCTCGCCATTTCCTCGCGCGGAGTCTTTTGCCGTCCACGAACTCATTGATCCGCGCGAAACGCGACCGGTGCTATGCGAGTGGGTGGATTGGATACAGCCTCAGCTGGATACGCTGGTGGGGCCAACGCATTTTCCAGCGCGGCCTTAACGACGCGATCTAAGGAAAGATGCGTCGGCGCGATCAGAGCTTTCGAACAACACAGTTTATTGGAGAACAAAATGTCAATTTCATTTAACGACCAAGTCGCCATTGTTACCGGTGCCGGAGGTGGCCTGGGCCGCTGTCACGCGCTAGAGCTGGCGCAGCGGGGCGCCAAAGTTGTTGTGAATGATTTAGGTGGGACCATGGACGGTACCGGCGGCTCTTCTGAAGCAGCAGAATCTGTGGTCGCTGAAATCAAGGCCATGGGGGGTGAAGCCATCGCTAACGGTGGCTCAGTTTCAGACCGAGCTGGCGCGCAAAGTATGGTAGACGACGCTATGAATGCGTGGGGTCGCGTCGATGTGTTGATTAACAACGCTGGTATCTTGCGCGATAAGTCGTTTTCAAAAATGACCCTTGATGATTTTGAGATGGTGGTGAACGTTCACCTGCTTGGTGCGGCCTATTGCTCACACGCGGTATGGCCAATTATGCGCGAACAAAACTACGGTCGTATTTTGATGACCACGTCGCCAAGCGGCTTGTACGGCAACTTTGGTCAAACCAACTACGGTGCGGCCAAAATGGGCCAAGTGGGTTTGATGAACAGCATGAAAATCGAGGGGGCCAAGAACAATATCCACACCAACAGCATTGCCCCAGTCGCTGCAACACGCATGACCGAGAACCTCATGCCTGAAGAAGTGCTGAAGAAGATCGGACCAGAGTTGGTAACCCCCGCCGCGATCTTTTTGGTGAGCGAAGATGCTCCTAATGGTGTCATTTTGCAGGCCCAAGGTGGCCAGTATTCGCTGGCGGCAGTGGTTGAAAATAACGGCGTTGATCTGGGTGTCGATGCGACAGCAGACGATGTTGCCGCGAGCTACGAGGCCATTGTAGACATGGCTCAAGTGAAGACCCGCGGCATGCTACAGCTTAGCTAAAGCCACTTGGCTGCGGGACTGGCGATGTCCGGTCCCGCCCCACCAATTACTTAGCGACAAAATATGGCAGCGCTAGTCCTCACTTTGATCTTGGCCTTCGTCATGGCCGGCCTTGGCTGGTTCACCGCAGGCAGCCGCTTCGCCTTCGCCGAAGACTCCAGTGAGAATGATCTTGCCAACTTGGTCGTCTATACCTTGGGCTGCCTGCCCGTCAGTTTTGTGATCGTATTTTTTGGCATTGGCGGTTAGCGCTAGCGCTTATTCATGCAACTACCGATCGATATCGACAGCGTCAAAGGGTTCCTGCATCCGGATGAAGGCGCCGCTCTATACGAGTATGCGCAGCAAACCGCGGTGCTTGGTCCAAGTCTTGAACTGGGTAGCTACTGCGGTAAATCGACAGTGTATCTTGGTACTGCTGCCCGGGATGTTCAGGGACAGGTCTATGCGGTAGACCACCACCGTGGTTCAGAGGAGCATCAACTGGGCGAGGAATATCACGACGCCGATCTCTTTGATAACGCGCTGCAGCGTATGGACTCGCTACCAGCGCTTAGGCACACCTTAGCGCGTGCCGATCTGGATGCATGGGTCGTTCCCATTGTTGCATCCAGTGCTCAGGCTGGCCGGCACTGGTCCATTCCCCTGGGCATGGTCTTTATCGACGGCGGTCACAGTTTAGAAGCTGCGCTTATCGATTACCGGACTTGGAGCAGGCATATCTGCACTGACGGCATCCTGGCCATACACGATATTTTTCCCAGTCCCAAAGACGGCGGGCAAGCACCGTTCCATATCTATCAGCTTGCGTTGGCGTCGGGCCTCTTCGAAGAGGTCGAGATGCGCCAAACTCTGGCGATTCTACGCAGACTCTGATGGAGCCGATGAGCAAGTCTATAACGACGCCTACGACTCGATTGTTGTGAATAGGGTGCAGGCTCGGGAATACTCAAACAGCGTATCTGCGGCTAACAATACAGCGCCAGCAGTCCAAGTGGGCTTTTCATCTGGCCAGTAGGCGTCGTCAGGAAACACATAGCCGGTCCACCAACTGCCGTCGTCCAACTGAAAGCGTTGAATGTCGTTATAAAGTAACTGAGCGCGGTCGCGCTCCTCCGCGACCACACAAGCCATGATGAGTTCACAGGTTTCGGCCACGGTAACCCAAGGCTGTTCCTTGACGCATCGGCAACCCAATGTAGGTTCGACAAAGGTATCCCATTTCTCACGGAGTCGGTCGCTGGCTTGATCGCCGGTAACGACGCCGGTTAGCACCGGGTAAAACCAGTCCATGGAATATCGTGCCTTAGACGCCCAGGTGCGATCAAAACGCTCGGGTTTATGGCGGATGGCGTCGCCCAGTTGTGCGCGTGCTTGCCACCAAGTATCACAAGGTTCGCCAAGTGTTGTCGCAATGTGGCAGGCACAGGCCAGTGACTTGTAGATGGCGCTGCAGCCGGTGACCAAGGCATCCTTTGATGTGCCGCTGTTGCTATCTACTGCCCAGTATATTTCTCCGCTGGGAGCCTGCTGTGCGAGCACGAACTCAACGGCTCGACTTACCATTGGCCAATATCTCGTCAGTGATTGATGATCTTCAGTGGCTAAGTAGTAGTGCCAGAGGCCGGCGGCAACATAGGCGACGAAATTGGTCTCGGCGCGGGTATCGTCAGCGACGACGTCACCTTGATAGGCCGCATACCATGCGCCATCAACCCGCTGCATCCGCGATAGCCACTCAAAGCCTCGAAGTGACGCGGCAAATCGGCCTGCCACATTGAGACCCATGAGTGCCTCGACATGATCCCAAGGGTCCGTAATACCGCCCTCAAACCACGGAAGCGCACCAGAGGGGTGCTGCAAACCTTCGATGTAGTCGGCCGTGGCCTGCAGATGAGCGGGTAGGGTTGTGCCTGACATGTACTAGGATTGCCGAAAGTACATGACGACACTCTTACCCAGCAGTGGATTCATCAGGCGATCCAGAGTTTGCGTCAGCCACGGTCGCTGCATCAGATCCCACACCAAAAAGCGGTGGTACTGTTTCACCAAGAAATGCTCGTCAGCGTTATCCCAGAAAAGGCACTTCAGCCACCAGTAGGGCACATGCAGGCTATGAGCCCAATGTCGAGAGAGAAACTTCATGCCCATAGACTGAATGCGTTGTTTGAGCGCATCGGCCTTGAAAATCCGCACGTGGCCGCCTTCCACTTCGTGATAGGCATCGCTTAACTGCCAGCATACCCACTCGGGCAAGTAGCGAGGCACGCTGACGGCGAACAAGCCGCCGGGTTTTAGGACGCGTTTGATCTCCTGTAAAAAGCTGAGGTAGTCGGGAATATGTTCCAGCACTTCAGAACAGATTACCTGATCAAATGTGTCATCCGCGAAGGGCAGCGTATGGCCCGTGCCCTGAATAAAGCTGCACGTGCCTGCCTTATCGGCGGCGAAGGGAAAGTCTGCCAGACGGCCCTTGGCGGTGCGCAGGTCCAGCTGCCCTAGGTCTAGGCCAATGATGTCAGCATCGCTCTGTAAGTGCGCCGATATGCTGTGTCGGCCCTCGCCGCAGCCAAGGTCAAGTAGGCGATCCCCAGGGCGTATGTTCAATCGATCAAAATCAATGGTCTCAAGACTCACGAGCAATTACCTGATGATAATGCTGGGTAAATTCCCAAGCCGTGCGGGCCCAGGAAAAGTGTTCCACCATGCGACGTCTGCCTGCCTCGCTCAAGCGGGCACGTTCAGCCGGGTTTTCGAATAAATCTCCAATGGCCTGCGCCAAGGCTTGGGGATTTTTGCTGGGTACGATAACGCCCGCGTCACCCACAACTTCTGGCAGCGCGCCGCCGTCGGTGGATACCAGCGGTACGGCGCAGGCCATGGCCTCGCCGGCAGGAAAACCAAAACCTTCGTACTCCGATGGCACCACAGCCACGCTCGCCTTGGCATAAAGCTGTTTGATCTCGTCGAAGGATAATCCGTGATGAAACTCGATATGCCTATCAAGCAGCAAAGACTGTATCAGCTGCTCGGTCTTGCCGCCGGGTTTGGGGGCTCCAATGAAGGTGAGTTTCAAGTCCGGATAGCGCGCAGCGAGGTCTGCGACGGCCGGGATGAGATGCTGGGTGCCCTTGAGCGGCTGGTCTGCGCTGGCGGTGGTAATTAGGTGGTAAGGCTCTCTGGCGACTGCAGGCATTGGTTGGAAAATGTCGCTGTCGATGCCATTGAGGACAACCTTGATACGCTTCTCGGAAATACCAAAGGCCGAAGCAATATCGCGTCGCGAATTCTCACTCACCGTGGTGATGTAGGGCAGTTGTCGGGTCACCTGAGTCTGCATCTGCAGGAAGCGATGCCAACGCCGGATTAGCAGTCGCAGGCCCCACTCTTGGGTATTTTGCAGAGCGATATCGCGATCGAAGGTGATCGGATGATGGATCGTGCTGGTCACTGCGTAGCCGCGACGCATGAGGCCCAGCAGGCCGGTGCACAAACTTTGGTTGTCATGAATGATGTCGTAGCGAGGGCGCGTGATTTTAAAGTGCCTGAGCAGACGATGCCCGAAGGTGAACGGCTCAGGGAAACCCCCACTCCAATACGATGCCCACTCAAACACGTTTAGCGGGTCGCGCCAGCGCTGCTGGGTCAGCGGCCATGCCGGATTCGGGTTTGCATAAAGGTTTAGGCCAGGCAGCTTCACGAGACCAACGCGGGCGTCCAGTTCCGGATAGGGTTCACCAGAGATCACGTCGACTCGATGGCCCATGTCAACCAAGGCCTTGGCAAGGTGCTTGAGATAGACCCCCTGTCCGCCACTGTAGGGGTTGCTGCGATAGCCCAACAGAGCAATGTTCAGTGGTTTATGGCGGTTTGTTGGGCTTGAAGTGGTGCTAGCGACCATAACGCGTGGCGGGTCCGGCCAAAAAGATGAAACATGGTAAAGGACGTACGCTACCCTGAATAGCCAAACCGACGACTGATCGGTTGATTCACCCTAGTCGCGGGGCCGCCACATGAATAGAATTTGACCATCGAAGATATTTTTGAATTCTATTCATGTCACAAATTGAAATGCGCCACCTGCGGACGCTTGTTGCGCTTCGCGAAACCGGCAGTTTGGTCGAAGCCTCTGAGCGAGTGTTTCTCACGCAGTCGGCGCTTTCCCATCAGATAAAAGAGCTAGAGGGTCGCTTGGGCTGCTCGCTATTTCTGCGCAAAACGCGACCGGTGCGATTTACCAGCGCTGGCAATCGCCTGCTGCAACTCGCTGACGAAGTGCTGCCGCGCCTGCATAACGCGGAGCTTGATTTGGATCGATTCGCCGGCGGTCAATCTGGTCGGATCATCATGGCGATTGAGTGCCACTCGTGTTTTGAATGGCTGCTGCCGGCGATTGATGCGTATCGCAACGAGTGGAGCGATGTAGAGCTCGATATATCCAGTGGTTTCCACTTTGCACCCTTCCCGGCGTTGGCCAGAGGCGATCTAGACCTCGTGATTACAGCCGATCCCCTGGACGAGCCTGGCATTACTTACTTCCCCATTTTTAGCTACGAAGCCCAACTGGCAGTGGCTAAAAGGCACCCGCTGGTGGAAAAGCCTTGGGCGGAGCCAAGGGACCTTGCTGACGAGGTAGTTATCACCTACCCGGTAGATCGAGAGCGCCTAGACTTGTTCAGCGGTTTCTTGGAGCCAGCAGGGGTAGAACCTGCCCGTGTACGCCACGCAGAACTGACCACTATGATTGTGCAGTTGGTGGCCAGCGGTCGCGGTGTGACCTGCCTGCCGAATTGGGCGCTGCACGAGTATTTGCAAAATGACTATGTGGTGGTGCGCTCTCTTGGAGAGGAGGGCGTTTGGCCGACGCTCTATGCCGCGGTGCGTAAAGATCAGGCCGATGCCCCCTTCATGAAAGCCTTTATCGACGTGGCGAAGCAAGTCTGTTTCGCAAATTTGCGCGGCATCGTCACCGCTGAACTGGGCTAGCTACGACTACGGAATCAGCGTCTCCACTGCCCATTGGTCAGCATGCAAGGTGTAACGTCGGCGCTCGTGAACGCCGTTAGTCTGGTTGAGATCAAGGCGTTCGATGCTTTGCGGCAAAAGTAACAATCCTCGCGCATTAGGGGGTGCAACTAGGGGTTCTGGGCGCGGCGCCGTATCGAGCTGCGCCAGCAGATCCTCGCGATCTTCGACAGCGCTGCCTTGGGCAATTTGCTCATAGAGCCAGTCTAGGTGTTTTGGCATGTCCGGCCTGAGTTGCCAGCTTTCCGCAATGTGTGTCGCGGGCAGTTCCTCGCAGCGGGCTTGCATTCGATACTGCACCTGTAGCGACGGCCACCAGGTTTGAAGGGCAATTACACCCTGCACTTGTTGCCACTTTGGGCTGCTGGCATTGATGTAAATGGCGAGACCTTCCGCAATGTCGCGGAGTACCAAGGTGCGGGCTTGGGGCAAGCCGTCCTCATCAACAGTAGCTAGGACGCAAACGGCGGCCATAGGATCTTTTGCATCGCGCGCCTTTCGGCGATCCTCTTGAAATCGCAGCAGAGGGTCGTCCACCACGCTATGGCTCGTGATCAAAACTCAC
>PBTJ01000128.1 GCA_002726925.1 Gammaproteobacteria bacterium
CAGTAAGCAAGATAAATGCGAAGTCAAAACTTCATTCTTGGACCCCGATAGAGGGTTAGTAGGGCAAAAATATGATGGCGAAGCTAGACAGGTTTTTGTTGAGTTCGGAGACAACGCCCAATGTGTCTGCAGACCTAGCAGCTTTTCTCCGCCACACGCCGTAGAATTTTTACGGTGGAACGACTCAGTTCGCCCTTAGCTCTTGCAAAGGGAGAGGTTGCCCGGTGCGTCGCCGCCGACGTCATCCAGCTGACAGCGGAGAGGACCTCTTTAACTATTGTGATTGCGGAACCCATCACTCGTTTACCTAATTTGGATGCTTCGTGAGTATCCGCTGAACCGGTTACCTCGGGGTCCGAATCCAAAGTGCATCAATCGATATTCGCCGTCCTCAGCATCCGCATCGACATGCCAAGTCAGCCTCGCCATCATTTTTCGATTTCTTGTCTGCCAGCGAATAGTGGTGCTCCAATCGCTGTCGGTTGCGATGGTTTTCCAACCCTCTGGCTGTTTTTGCTGGACCCGCAAAAAATTGTTGCCTGTTCTAAAGTTTGCCGTAGGGTCGTGCGACCAAAATCGGGCCTCTACTGTCTCGCCCCGACGGTATTCGACCTTGTGGGCTTCTCCTTCGGAGATGCTCTGGCCCAGCTTATCTTCCTCTGTCAGTAGCTGCCCCAGCCCCGCATTTAGCTGGGTTTCTACAGACTTGCCGCGCCAATCATCATAAGAAACTTTCGATTTGCGGGCTTCGCCGGACAACAAACTTTTTGCGAGGTCGCTTGCGATTTGCTGGTAGGCAGGAAGGGTCCATTGCCCATGCAAGGTATGTCCGCCCTCGTATTGTTGAACCATATATTCCTCGGGAGTCGTAACATAGCCGGCGTAACCGTTGGAATAGCCCGCTAGCACGACATGGGTAGCTCTGCCCGCCAGTGCATCCATCAATGTCGCTCGCAGGCGGCGACCAGCCATTGTCGTTACCTCAGCGGGCAGTGCCAAGATCGCGAACTGACCGATCAGCGCCAATGTTACGGAACGAATTTGCGATTGTAGTGGTGGCTCGCCGCTTCCCGTTTCCAATAAAATTGGCTTAGGCTTTTGGCAATCTTTGACGCTCTTGGTCCATTTCGGCGTGGCAGTAAGCCAACGAACCAACGCGTCCAACAAAAAATTTTGATTGGTCATGCCCTCTCTGAAAAGAAAATGTCCGCCCCCATCTTCAGTGGAACCGCCTGCAAAAGAGTAGCCATAGGCCGACGGGCAGGTTGTTTGATCGCCCGCATGGGTGAATTTTGCGCTAACCGCGTAGTTTCTTAGGTCGACATAGATCTGACGCGCTTCAATAGTGCCCGATAGCGATTCGCGTGCGCTTTTGTAAAGCTTCGTCGCCATCTCGATCTGTCGTTCGCCCATAATTTTAGTCGTTTCTACATCGGTCTCACCGGGCCCGGTGTTATTGAGATTTGTGTTCGGCGTAACGTCTCCAGCGTCAGCCTGAGCAAAAGCTGCGACAAAACCTTTTTCGCCGTTGTAGCGATTTCCCCACTTTTGCTCCACTTGCAAAGAGGCATAACCTTTATGGTCGCCGGAAATAAGAGGATTATAAAAATTCATCGCTGTGGGATGCAGCGCAAACCAATTAAGCATCCCGAGGTCACCCTTTTTTGCTACGAATTTTAACAAGGTCATGTCGTTCGGCGTATTTCTTGCGTATTGATCTCGCTCACTTTGGGGGTTCTCCACGTAAGCGGCCATAGAACGATTAGCACCTACATTGGCCAATTCGCCTTTACCGATGATGAGTTCCCCGCTCTGAAGATCTTCATGCGCTTGAACAATAGAATCGGTAATGCCGCTAACGATGGCGTTAAAGTGCTGAGGGTAGAACCCCCCATCAAAACCGTTATCCTGGCGTGAATGCCAATATCCGCTAGGGCCCGCATGAGTATGCGTCGCGCTGATAATGACGTTGCTTAGGTTGTATGTCGTGTCATAACGACTTTGCAGCTGATCGATCACTGCTAGCGTAATGTGGTGTTCTATGCTGCCCAGATCGACGCTCACAAAAACAAGGCGCTTGGCAGGGTCATTGGCCTGAGCCATAACAAATGCTCTGGAGCGTTGACGAATATGGATGCCTTGCGTCAATTGATCTGGGCGACCAAAGCCCCACATTTGAACGCCATAACTCGGCCCCGTTACATCTGATATGCCACGACCGATAAGGTAGGGCAGGGATGTGTCGGCGCCAAAGGCAGGGGGGGAGAACGTGCTTAATGGTAGGCACAATGCTGCGACAAATAGGCATTCTGCCAACCTCAAAAAGTTTTTAATCCGCGCGTAAATCATTCAAAAATCCAAAACACCAACTGATCTCGTTTCTACGCTGTCAAATCACCATTAACTGACGCTGCGTTAAAGTCCAATCAACCACCTCAGCTGGCGCGAGCATCGTTATGAACTGGGAAGAAGGTCAATGGTGGCGCTCGCTTTTAAACCGGCCTCTAACATCTTCCAGAAAAGTCCTTCTATATTTGAGTTGATGCGGTTATTCGACAAAAATCCTCGCATATAGCGCGGGGTGATCACTGAGCGGTTTTAGGTCCACCGTCAGGGCATCAACCTCTCCAGAGTCAGCTTTTAAAAGCATAGCGTCATCGCCGCTCCGATAATAAATATAATCTAGCGTCTGCCAATCGTTGCCTGCATCGCCACCTTTTTGCGCCAAAGTAAGATTCAAGCGACTTGCGAATTTTTGCAGCAGGCTGCGGTCTGCGCGATTTTCCCATGCAAGGTTTAAGTCGCCTGCGAGGATTACCGCTGCACCTTCCGCATAGGTTTCTAAGGCGTTCGCAATTTGTTCGAGCTGAGCAGCTCTGACGTCCCGATCTCGCTGATCTCCTCCCGCATCAAGGTGCGTATTAACGAGATAAATTCGATGGCCAGATTTACTACTCAACTCGATCAATTGAAACCCTTTTTGAGCAAAGCAATCATTGGCTCTGCTCAACCAGCCTGAGCATTTTTCAAAGGGTTCAAAAGTCATGCGCGTGAGCCAGCGCTCAGGCGAAAGATTCGAAACAACGGTCAGTCCAGAACCTGAACAAACAAAGCATTTGGGGGTCGCCTGAGTTTCTCCTCGTTGTACCTGCGCTGATCGGTCGACATACCGGTTAAGCAATTCGTGATGCGCGAAATCCTCTTGCAACATCGACAGATCAAATGTTGTGGTTAAATCTCCGATCTTTGGAAACCTTTCGTGTGGTTTATCGCGCGCGAAAATGGCGGGCAGGCCATGGGTGTTGTAGACAAGTAGATTGAGCTCAATTGCATTTGGAGTCGTCTTCGGCGGTGAAGGGTCCGCTAACGCGACGCTGCTGGCCATCGACAAGATCAGAGCGCAGGTCCTTGCGACCGTTGAAACCACCTTTCGCCCACATTTGATCTGTGTTTGGAGCATCGGCTCAACCTCGAATAATGACGCGTCAGCGTATCATTGCGGTTACCCGCCACCTAACGGCGCCTGTGCGGCGCGAGCGCTCCACGCCCGAGCTGAGAATATAGTGACGGCCAAAACCTGCTTTTTCATCGCAAGCTGAGCCCACACAGATGCCGAAAAACTGCACCCTGTGACATGAATTGGAGGTCTCGATAAGACGCCTCGAGGGTGAGGGAGAGCCCACGACCCATGTAACAAACGGGTATTACGTTATTACTTAAAAGCGCAAACATTTTTTTGACGCCGGCTAAGCTATATCAAACCAAATTACGCACTCAAACGAACTAGGTTGATTTCATGAAACGCTTCATCTTTATAATTATTGCGATGTTCGGCTGCCAACAGGTTATTGCCGACGAAACCTGCATGTCGCCCTACATTCAGAAAATTGTTGGCCAAGAGGATTTTGTTTACGTCTGGACCCTAGGCATCGAGGGCATAGGCGATGAGCAGGATAAGCTTGTGACAATTTCGGTAAATCCGGCGTCTCAGACATACGGGCAAGTCGTGAGTTCGCTTTCTGTTGGCGGCAGAAACGAGGCGCATCACTCGGGGTTGACCGATGACCGACGCTTTTTGTGGGCCAGTGGCCTCGAATCTAGCAAGATTTTTATTTTTGACGTGCACACGGATCCTGCGCGTCCGACGTTGCATAAGACCATCGACAACTTTGTGGCGCAATCCGGCGGTGTAGTTGGCCCTCATACCTCATACGCGCTACCGGGTCGTATTCTCATTACAGGGTTATCGAATAATCGGGATTCCGGTGGGGAGACCGGTTTGGTCGAGTATACAAACGCCGGCGAATACATCGCCACACATTGGATGCCAAAGGACGGAGCGTTACGCGGTGCCGTGAAATCTGGACAGTTCGCTGATGGGTACGGATACGATGTACGTGCTCTGCCACGACGAAACATTCTTATGACCTCTTCGTTTACCGGTTTGAAGAACTATATGACCGATCTTGGCGAACTCCTTGCTGATGCCCAAGCAATGGGTAACTTCGGTAATACGGTTGCAGTTTGGGACTTACATAGCCGTAAGCCGAAGAAAATACTAGACGTGCCGGGTGCGCCTTTAGAAATTCGCTGCGCCTGGGGCACTCAGAACAACTATTGTTTCACCACCACGGCGCTGACGTCTGAGATTTGGCTGATTTACGAAAAAGATAATGACTGGTTCTCGAAGAAAGTGGCGGATATCTCAGACGCGTCGAAGATGCCTCTGCCCGTAGATATCTCTATTTCGGCAGACGACCAATCGCTCTGGGTCAACACATGGAATGACGGCACCACAAGATTATTCGATATCTCGGATCCGTTTGAGCCAAAACTTAAAAGTGAGACGCGAATTGGCGAGCAGGTCAACATGGTCTCCCAAAGCTGGGACGGCAAGCGCCTCTATTACACATCGTCGCTGTTAGAAATGTGGGACAAAAAGGCGCCTGCAGGCGAGGACCTGCAATACTTCAAAATCTACAATTTTGAGGATGGAAAGCTCAACCACAAAGGCACAATAGACTTCATTGCCGAAGGACTGGGCTATCCTCACCAAATGCGTTTTGGCGCTTATGCACTTTATGGTATGCAAACGCCCGAGCCGAAAAATATGTTCGCCCAGGCGCAGTGATTTTTAGTTTGAAAAAAGCCGGCGCAGCGGCCCTAGCTGTGCTGGCGCTGAGCGGCCCAGTGGCGGTGAGCGAGGCATCAAGCATGAGTCGTCATCACCAAGCGGCGCCGGTGGCGGCGCCGGGTTATGGCGAACTGGGGTTTGCCCTGCCCACCGTGGGCAGTTACGAGCGGCCAAGAATAAGCTTCGCCGAAAACGGCAAGGTGGTGCAAAGTGACGGCCGCCAAACGACTCTGCATGCGCTGATGAGCGGCAAAGTAACGGTCTTGAGCTTTATATTTACGTCCTGTGGAGACTTGAATGGTTGTCCTTTGGCGAGCTACGTGCTCAATCGAGTGATGCAGCGAGTCAGCAAAGACGAACGTTTTGCCGATAAGATTCAGTTATTGTCCCTGAGCTTTGATCGAGCGAATGACACTCCTGCTTTGCTTCGAAAATACGCAGCGCAATTTGCTGCGAAGAACAATCCACACTGGAAATTCCTGACGACCGCCAGTGACGAAGATCTAGCGGGCATCTTGGAGAACTATAATCAGTTCGTTATTCAGGATGTCAACGCACAAGGAGAGCCGATCGGGAGTTTTTCACATCTGCTGCGGGTTTACCTAATTGATGAAGAGCAATTCATCCGCGAGGTTTATTCGGTATCGTTCTTGCACCCCGATATCATTCTCGCAGACGTGCAGACGATACTGCTCGATCAATAATGCGCGAGCCGGACTCCGGCCGCGACCTGCAACTCCATCAAGCAGTGATAACTCGGGTGATATCGAATTTCGTCGAAGCGCTCACCGAATTGGTCCTGGCCCAGCAACTCAGGCGAGTAACGATTGGCGTCGAACGGCGTTTTGGTGAACGCTTTGCAAGTGTCGCCATGGAAGAACCATCCAAAGAGACGTCGCGAGCTCCGGCGTTTTAAAGCAAGATTTAGCGCTAACAAAAAATTAGGTTGGAGCGACTTTGAGTACTTAGGACGCAGTCTTTGGTGCCGTGAATGGCGAATCAGAGTTCGTTGTACGTGAAATCGTAAATTATCTTTCCCTGGTGTGCGAGACTTGAACAAGTCCCCAACGCCTTGTTTGAACTGGAATATGGGTTAATCGGCCCAGGCGATTCGAGCCATGAAGTTTCTAACGGCGGCATAGAGCACTTTGATCAATAAAAACCAGTACGCAAGAGTGAAGTTACGATGAATTGGAAACGTTGGGCAGGCTTGGCAGCCATTCTTTTAGTGGGCTTTGGTGCCTACCGCATCTGGCTCCTTTCAGAGGCTGCCCTGATGCCGTCCACTGAGGAAGAAATTGCTTCTGTCAGGGCGGTCAGTGCTGCACAGGACGAAGAGGCTTTCTTTCGTCCTGACAATCAGCCTCTCGAGCCGCAACCTACGAATCCACTGAACAACGTCTATTTTGGTGATCTTCACATCCACACCAACATCTCAAGTGATGCTTATCTTTTCGGTAACCGATTAGACATGGATACAGCGTATCGCTTCGCCAAAGGAGAAACGGGGGCCACGCTGCGTACCGGTGAATATGTCGAGATCAGTAGACCGCTCGACTTCGCGGCCTTGACCGATCATGCCGAGACGTTTGGACGGCGGCAAGCATGTGAAAGCCCGGGCGCCAGCGATGTGGCTCGCGCTGCTTGCGATCAACTGGAGGGGCCATCATTGATCGGTTTCATGCAGCTTCGGCAAAGAGCCGAGCAGCGCCCGCCGGTGCGGCCGATGGCGGTGTTCAACGATAATCCAAAGTTGGAACGATCCTATGCCGCCGAGACTTGGCAGCAGGTTCAGATTGCTGCAAATCGTCACTATGAACCAGGACGCTTCACCACCTTCGCCGCCTACGAATACTCTCCAGCGATGCCAGACCGTGGTAAAAACCACCGCAATATCGTCTTTCGTGGCAATGACGTACCGAAGTATGCGGTGTCTTCATTCGACGCCATCTCTGAGATCGAACTTTGGCGGCAGCTTGAAGCCACCTGTACCGCCGACTGCCAATTCCTGACGATTCCCCACAACATGAACAAGACTTGGGGGCTGGCGTTTGCGGGGGAAACCATTGATGGGGTGGCTTACTCTGAGGAGGACTGGAAGCTCCGCGAGCGCAACGAACCGCTAGTGGAAATGTTTCAGATCAAGGGCAGTTCAGAGTGCTCGATGATGTTCGGTGCAGGTGACGAAGAGTGTGGTTTTGAGCAGTTTTTGCCGCCATGCGCAAAAGGCCAAGAGACCTCTTGCCTGCCTACCACGTCAATGGCCCGCGACGGGCTGCGAATCGGCCTCGAGCTAGAAGACGAAATTGGCGTGAACCCGCTGGAATTCGGCATGGTCGGCTCCACGGATACCCATAATTCCAATCCAGGCGATACAGAAGAATGGGACTACAGAGGTGCCACGTCGTTCGCTTCTTCACCGGCAGCCCGCCGTATGTCTCCAGACAACGTGACCGGCATTCGCAACAACAATCCTGGCGGCCTTGCGGCGGTTTGGGCTCCAGAGAACACGCGCGAAGCGCTGTTTGATGCGATGAAGCGCAAAGAGGTCTACGCCACCAGCGGCACGCGCATCGTACTGCGCATGTTCGCAGGCTTTGAGTTGCCGGCAGACATTGCTGAAACGGCTGATCTTACTGCTGCTTATGAACACGGTACGCCGATGGGCGGAAGACTGAATGCGATCAGTGCGGGAGGCAATGCAGTCTCGCTATTCGTATGGGCTACGCAAGATCCCATCAGCGCACCGCTTGCGAGAATTCAGATTGTCAAAGGCTGGATCGAAAACGGCGAATCGCACGAGGCCGTTTACGACGTAGCGTGTGGCGGTTCAGCGTTGAATCCAACGACGGCTAAATGCGCTCCCAACGGTGCAACAGTTGATCTGTCGGATTGTAGCTGGGACACAACCGTAGGAGCATCCGACTTGAAAGCAACTTGGACAGACCCAGACTTTGACTCTGCCGAAGATGCTTTTTACTACGCTCGTGTGGTGCAGAACCCGACCTGTCGATGGACAACCTATGACAGCCTGCGATTGGGGCTAGCGCCTCCAGCGGATTCGCACACCACTGTCTCAGAGATGGCATGGGGGTCTCCTGTTTGGGTGAAGA
>PBTJ01000129.1 GCA_002726925.1 Gammaproteobacteria bacterium
TAATTGGCCATATCAGCAATCGTGTACTCAGCGCCACAGAGAAATTCCCGTTCGCCCAAAGTGCGTTCAAGCACGTCTAACTGGCGCTTTACTTCCATGGTGAAGCGATCAATCGGGTACTGCATTTTGAACGGTGCATAGGCGTAAAAGTGGCCAAAGCCGCCACCTAGATAGGGCGCGCTGCCCATTTGCCAGAAAAGCCATGACATGCACTCAGCTCGCTGAGATGGTTCAGTGGGCAAAAATTCGCCGAATTTCTCGGCTAAATAGACCATGATCGCGCCGGATTCGAATACCCGCGTTGGCATCGGTGTGCTTAGGTCGAGCAATGCAGGGATCTTAGAATTAGGGTTGATGTCTACAAAACCGCTGCCGAACTGCTGGCCTTCGCCAATATTGATGGTGTACGCATCGTACTCGGCGCCGGTATGCCCGAGTTCGAGCAACTCCTCCAGCAATGCGGTCACTTTCACGCCATTGGGCGTCGCTAGAGAATAGAGCTGCAGTGGGTTATCGCCCTGGGGCAGTTCTTTGTCGTGCGTGGCGCCGGCTATTGGTCGGTTGATGTTGGCAAAACGGCCGCCGCTTTCTGTATCCCATTCCCAGACTTTGGGGGGCACATATTCATCGGCAGAAACTACATTCTCATCACTCATGGTGACTCCTTAGTCGTGTGTTCGTATGCGGGTTGTCTAAAAGCTATGTCAGTCCAGCCACATGACCGCCTTGGGTGGGCGCGCCTCGGCCCGCATCGTCCGCAGCGATCAGTGCATCTGCCAGCACTTCCATCATGCGAGCACGATCTGGATGTTTCGCTGCGGTTAAATCTTGCATCTCGTCAGGGTCTGCCAGCAGATCCATCAACTGCTCCTCACCCTTGCTGTTGCGAGTATACCGATACTGCTCGGTGATCACTGTGCGGGTTTTGGCCGGAATTGGCGTCAGTTTAGCTGTAATGGTGGCTACGTCATCCTCGATCAATACATGGTCGCGCACCGCGGCTGAGGCATCGGCCAACATCGGCGCCAAACTTTTACCCTGAATGCCGTCATAGCCCACCAGAGAGCACAACTCCAGTAGCGTAGGAGCGATATCGATACTGGATGACAGGCCGCGCACGCGCAGCGCTGGCATCCCCGGCGCATCGATTACCAATGGCACCTGCAGCGTACCCCGGTAATGCATAAATCCTTTTAGAAATAATCCGTGATCACCCATCATGTCCCCATGGTCACTGGTGAATACGATAATGGTGTTGTCCCGAACGCCAAGGTCATCTAGCTGAGCCAATATCTGTCCAACGCCGTCATCGACCATTTCTATCATGCCGTAAGTCGCGGCAATGGCCTGACCGAGCAATCGATCATTGCCATACCCACAGGGCGCCACCCAATCACGCTGATTAGCCGGGTGAACGCCTTGGAAGATGCGCAAATGCGCGGGCGCATGCTCCAAAGAATCGTGTCTGGAGTCAGGCAACAGCATGTCATCAGGGTTGTGACGATCAAACCAAGGCGCAGGCGGACATACCGGATGATGCGGATCAGGGTAGGAACACAGTGCCATCCAAGGTTCGTCGTGCTCGTTACATTCTTTGATGAATTGCTGAGTTCGTTCCGTCACAAAGCGGGTGGAGTGAAACTGCTCCGCGTAGGGTGCTTCATAAATTTGCCACCACTCTTGGCTGCGCTTGCGACCGGGCGCCGTGTCGTCGTGCGGCGTGAGAATATCTTTGCGCTTGGCGCCGCGTTCCAGCGCCCAATGTAAATGATGGCCTGTAACACGGGCACCATGGTCTATGGAGAGTGCAATCTTCTCAAAGCCATAAAAGTCGCCCGGATCCTCAGGCAGACCATCAGCATAGCGCTCGAAATCCTCAAACTGATCCCAGCCTGCTGGCTCACTACGCAACACTGCGCCTTCGCCGCGAAAATCTACAACCGCATTACGACTCATACCGTGCTGCAAATGTGATTTGCCCAACAAGGCCGTTCGATAACCGTCAGCGCGCAGTTGACGCACAAAGGTGTTGGCGTGCCAATCCAGAGAGCGATCATTAAAAATCACGCCATGTGCCGTAGGCATGCGCCCGGTCAGAATCGTTGCCCGATTGGGCATGCACACCGGATTGCTGACCCAGGCATTTTCAAAGACACACCCCGAGGCAGCAAGGCTATCAAGATGCGGTGTTTGCACGACGCTATTGCCCATAAAACCCACATGATCGGCGCGCTGCTGATCCGTCATGATGAACAATATATTCGGTTTGCTGGACATGAATCCCCCTCTTTCAGCATATCGAGGCACAACCCGCGATAAGCCCACATAACCCCGTCAGCCGAATTGGTTTGGGCTAGATCATCGCACCGTAGCTCGCATGAACTGTTGTCGCTGCATTCGCACAGCGAGTACTTCGGCGGTGGAGCGATCGACTGTTTTGTTGAGCCCCGCGGGCAACCCTGCCTGAGACACCAGCGCGTTCGTAGCCGCCATTCTGGCAGCGGTGCTCAGCTCTTTGTTTCTTGCCGCCAAAGATTCACGCAAACCCTGTCCGGTTTGGCCCTGGTCGGCTTGCTTGACGACGCTTCCGGAGCCACCCAATCCCTCATAGGTTCCACGACCAACGAAGGTATTTGGCACAGCTAATTTTGGCGCAACCAAACGAGCGCTGCTTACCGAGGTATCGGTAAAAGGGGTTTGTGTGGTGGCGGTAACTGGCAAGGACATGAACGATGCAGATGACTAAAGTACGGCAAAGTTTAGCCGATTAAACCTACAAGCGTCCATGTAACCGGTGGTTTAATACCGCTACCAGCCTGAACGCCCGGGTTCACCCTTGTAGGGACCTACGATCTCATCGGTAACCCATCCGCCGTAAAAACCACCAGCCTGTGCCCGAACATTCTGTCCTGCAACAAAGCATTGACATTGGGCGGGATAAAAAGAGAACCATCCGGCGAGCTCTGCAAAAGCTTGGGTGGGTTCGGCATAACGCCACGCCAATCGCTGATCTGCGTAGGCAAAGTACTCGGCTTGGCCTTTCCACTCGCAGAACGAACTGCCTGCTACTGGCGCCAAATTTGTCTGCAAAGCTTCAACGGGTAGATAGAAGGTTGGCGGGCTAGCGGTTTCAAGCACGCGCTTGCTGATGTTGGATTCCGCCAACACTGTGCCATCGAAAGCCAGTACGCGAACAACTCGATGATCGTCGACAATAGCCGGCGGCCGCGGGTAGTCCCAAACCGATTCCTCGCCAGGTTTTGGCTCGTCTGCAAAGTCCGGGCGCTGTTGCCCAGTGTACTGCCAGCCATACAGTTGAGTACCTTTCGATTTGTGGCTCATAAGTCTCCGCTGATTTTGTCAGACAGTAGTTGTAGTCGGCTAAGGAAACGCTAGAGGCATTAGTTTATTGGCTCAAACCCTTGGCGCAGCGAGGGCTTCACTTTGGCGACAGCGAGAAGCGACTCCACGCAGTCACGAATAGATTCATCAAGCGAACGAAAACGCATGCCAGTCATCTCGCAGATTCGATCATTGCGCAGTTCGCACCCTGCCCATATGGCACGCATTTCGGCTTCTCGAGCTTGGATCCGCTCTGGGAAATTGTTCGTTACATCGGGTGTGGCGTGACCCAGTTCTGGCAACAGTCGATCGATTGAGGCGCATACATCCTCAACGTCGCGACGATCAGTCGACCAAGCGATGTAACGTTCGCCATTTTTTACGTTCACATTTTCGAGTAAGCGGATATGGCACTCCGCATCGTCACGCACATCGACAGTCATCCACGGTCGATAGGCGCCGGTTTGGTAGTATTTGCCGAGAAGCATCATTTCAATATTGTGCTGCCAGGGCCCCATGTCTTTTTGGTGGGCGGACAAAATGGGCCCCACATTGTCTGCAGGACAGACCCGAATACAGTCCCACTCCCCATGGGCCTCAGCGGCATCGGTAAACATGCGTTCCAACTCGACCTTACCCATCGAATAGCCTTGCCCTCGCTCTGGCGTGCGCTTGGGGTTTTCTTCATCTGGATAGCGATCTTCGTAGAAAACTGGACGTCGCACATACTCCTGTAAGTTTGCTTCCGACATGATCGCGGCAATGCTGGAGGTGACAATGACTCGGTTTACCGTTCCGGACTGATTAATACTGTTGATCACATGCTCACAGACGCCGCGGATGTAGTCCTGATCGTCATAACCGCTGACGTGGGAAACATGGCACACGCCTTGGCAGCCAGCGAATATGTCATCGAAACAGCCTGCCTCGTCTAAGTTTGCAGAATGCAGCGTCAGACGCCCCGAGGCGAAGCCTGCCATCTTTCGCAAAAAGTCCGTTTTGCGCGCGTCGTTAACATCGCGCACGCAGGCTCTCACGCGATACCCCTTGTCCAGAAGGCCTTTCACAACCCAGCCACCTATGAAGCCGGCTGCTCCCGTCACAGCAACTGTGCTGCCCCTTGGTGTTGGTGCCATATTTTTCTCCTTGCCCTATATGTCCGATCTTAGCCCATCAATAAGTGCACCACTAGCGCGCGCCTCGCTCGTGAAGCCATAGCTTACTGGAGTCGAATTTCCCTATACTGTTGGCCTGCGTCGCCCATGGGCAGCGCATTAACCATCACTGATTCAGTTACAACAGGACGAATCCATGAACAAAAAAGTTGATTGGTATTATTTTCGCGGCGGATGAACTAGCTGTACTCGAGCATCCAAGTTTTTGGAAGCAAGCAAGATAGAAATTTCCGAGACCGTACCCGCTAGCCGCAAACTGCAGCGCGAAGACGCCGCTGCATTGTTGGCCAAGGCGAAAACCATGGTGGTCTCCAAGGGTAAAAAGGTGATGGAGTTTGCTGGTGGCAACAAGGCATCAGAAGAAGCGCTCGACGCCATGCTTGGCAGTACGGGCAATCTTCGAGCACCCATTGCTGTCGTGGGTAAACATATCCTCGTTGGCTTCAATGAAGACACCTACAGCACCGCGCTCAAGTAACATGGCTCGTAGGCGAACCGGCTCTGCCGGTCCCCTATCATCTAAAATAGGGACTATAGGTAATAAGAAAAAGTGAGAGAATCATTATGAACGTTAGTGACGCCGTCGCAGCCCGCCGCTCCATTCGATCCTTTCTCAATACGCCGGTCAGCGATGATCTGCTGCGGGAGCTACTCACGAGAGCTGCCCGAGCACCCTCCGGCGGTAATGTGCAGCCTTGGCAAATACAGGTGATCAATGGGGCACGTATGCAGGAATTCCTGCAACACTTGGCAACCCAGGAGGCCCGAGAAAACCCTGCATATGAGATTTACCCAAAGGAGTTACCCGCGCCCTATCGCGATAGCCGCTTCAAAGTTGGTGAAGATATGTATGGTTTGCTGGGCATACCGCGCGAGGATAAAGCCGCACGATTTGCACACCTGGCTAGAAATTTTGAATTCTTCGGAGCGCCTACAGCCTTCTTTTGTCTGATCGAAAAAACCATGGGGCCGCCCCAATGGTCAGACCTCGGCATGTTTTTGCAGACCTTTATGCTGCTGGCTCAAGAAGCAGGTATCGACACCTGTGCCCAAGAAGCGTGGGCCACTCGACCCAATGCCGTGACTTCATTTTTGCAGACCCCTGACTCCCTGATGCTATTTTGCGGCATGGCCATCGGCTATCGAGACCCTAACGCTGCGGTGAATACCCTCGTATCAGATCGAATGCCGCTGGAAGCCTGGGCAACTTGGGCATAGCAGTAGGTGGTCAGCGCGACCATCGCTATACGCCAAGCCGCATGATGTCCAAGAATTCCGGAATGCGCTTGCCGAGCTGGAAAAAACCCCGACTTGCGTGAGGCCATACCAAACGGTCGTAATCACGCATCTGCATGCGCAGGCTAATGCCCTTGCAGGCCAACCGATTTCTCAGCGCCCGGAGGCGTAGGCGCGTCGGCCCGATGGGTGCGTAGGCACAAACCACTGCGTCCATTCTATGTTCTACCAGCCACTGCACCAAGGTTTCATCGTCTAAGGCGGGCTCTGCACAGGGCAATCCTGCCGCGGCGTAATGACGGGTAAAGCGCTGCAACCCATCGTGTATGGCCGATTCGGTAAAGCGGCTAACAAGCCTGCTGCTGCTGGCGATGACGCTGCGCGGTGATGCACTCAAAGCCACAACGCCCTGCGGTTGTTGCGACGGCATCCAAGAGAGGTCTTCTTCAGTGAGTAACAGTGCGGTGCGGCCGTGATTTTCGCGATAGCCAGTGACATCGGCAGTTTCGGGCGCTGGCCAACGTATTTCTGTCTTTTGCAGCGCCTTAGCCGACAGGTGCTCGGGCAAGTTAAACGTAGCGGTCGCAAGCTTATTGAGGCCCAGCTCATGATCGCTTCGTCCTGCCAATCGTGCTTGCGCGCAAGTCCTAATATTCTTGGCCGTAGCCAGATAAGACTTGCCTGCTGTATGCAGACCAGCCACCCATCGCCAGCCTAGCGTATTGCTCGCTGGATCGCCGTCGATCAGGTGCCGCACAAAAAAGTCGGCGCCAAGCTGCCAAGGCAACTTCAGGGTGAAAATCCAAATAGAGGCAAACCACATACGCGCATGATTATGCAGGTAACCGGTACGGATCAGTTCTTCACACCATTCATTAAACACGGGGATATGGGTCGCCCCATTCACAGCGGCGGTGTAGTCATTGCTTTCTCGTCGGTTTTGCGTTGCGCGCTGAAAAATCCTTGGCAGCTGCTGCTGATACTCAGGCCACAGCAGGCGCCGCTGCTCTAGCCACCCCTTCCAATAGCTGCGCCAGAAGACCTCCTGTACGAATTTAAACGCCTCACTTTGCGAGTGCTCGGCAAGAACTCGAGACAGTACGTCGTTTTCGTCAATCAAACGGTGACGCAAAAAGGGCGAAAGCAACGACACATGACCGTGCCTCCCAGACCCTAGGTCAGAGTTTCGATGGGTCTGGTACGCGCGCCCTGCCTTGCTACTAAATGCTGCAAGCTGTTCGAGTCCTTGCGCTCGAGTAGCTTGCGGCGGCCAAGCTGGCTGAACGGCCTCGTACCAGCTGCTTGCTGGCTCACTAGCTCCTAGCGACATCTGCTGCATGCTTGAGACCTCCAGTGGGACGACGGGAAGCAAAGATGCCCTGCGATGGCCTCGAACGCACAAGCTGTCGCAAACTTGTCGCATTCGAAGGCGCGATCAAATAGGACATTTCTACACCCTTTGGCTAAATTTCGCTTGGCGGTTGCGGATCACCAACCCGATCGACGCGTTCGCCTGACAAAACGAAGATTCAGCCGAGGAAATATCTTTGCAACACGGAAAGTGGCATTTCGAACCCGAGGATGGCGGACACGTAGCTTTGCAGATACTGCAGCTTCAACCAGTGGACCCTGTCGCATATCGGATGAGCGACGTGTGGGGTTATGACCAAGACGAACTACCTATCGAACCCTTCGATATAGAAATTCGCGTAACAGCCCCATCGGTTTTGGAAGGGCTCAAGGTCTTTGCCGATGCGGTACAGGCCTACATGCAGGAAAATTTTGGTGGCTACGCCAGAGAGCAGTTTCTAGAGCGCCTCGATTGGCAGGATGAATACGCTGAAGTCAGGATTTGCCAGATCACCATGGAAGGTTGAACGCCCAGTGCCGCAGTCGTAACTGGCATCGATCAATCATCTGGTGCACTTAACTCAGCCGGATAACAGTCGACGGGCACGCGCGTTGATTCAAGCAACCAATGTCAGCTCAATTAATACATGCCGTTCGGCGGCCGCCGCCAACTCCTCTTTGATCGGCTCGCCAGCCTGCATGCCGACGCCGGAAAAAATTGCACTTACGCGGCTGCGGCGACAAAACCCTGCGAGGGCGTCGCGCTTTTTACATAGATCTGACTCAATGACGTTGACAGAGGCGTCCTTCTTCTCGCCTTCATGTACTATTTGTATACATCGAGCCTCGAGCAAATTTCTCCACCAGACACCATTGATATCTGTCATGCAAAGCAGCTGCTTGCCGTCCACTTCAGCGCCCGGCATGTAGCTAACCGGAATTGCAAAAGAGCGGCCACTGCGTCGTCCTTTGAACATTAGAACCATTACCTGATGACTGAATAGCCAGTGCAGAGGCGTTCGCGAGGCCACGAACACAATTGGGTTGATCCATCGAAACAGAGTTTTCATAAGTCCATAGTTTGGCACTCTGACGGTGAAGAGAAAGCAAAGGTTCGACGGGCAAAGTTCACAACAAGTTCACAACAAGTTCACGAGCGAACTTGCAAGGTCAATTCATGAATGCGATCGATACTGTCAAAGACGCGCTCCGACCGAAATTTGAAGACCTACTCCTGCATTTAAATAGTACGGATCAGATGGCGGCTTCAGGATTCTTTACCAAGCTATTTGTTGACTTGAATGCTGTGGCTTCAGAGGAGCAATTATTGGAACTGTTCATCGAACTATCAACGACAGCATTCCTGGGTATTTCTTTCGATGAATTGGCGCTAGCGCAGATCGACGATATTTTGATGACAGCAGAACAAGTCTCGCAAACATTTTCAGTGACCGGCGAAAACCCTCAATAGTTCCGAGCCCCCGGGCAGCGCCCGCAAAGAAAGCTAATGACTGAGCGAACTATGCTGAGAGTCGTTCCACTTTGGAACTTCCAATACCAATCTCATACCGATTATCTGGCATCAGGGAGGCCGCGTGAAAGCCGCTAAATATCTAGAAATTCAGGGCCGTTTCGCGATGCAGCGCGGCCATCTGATAAACCCTACTATCGCGTTTGAGACTTGGGGCACACTGAACGCAAGCGCCGACAATGCGGTGCTAATTTTCACAGGTTTGTCCCCATCGGCCCACGCAGCTTCTTCTCCCATGGACCCTTCAGCGGGATGGTGGGAGGACATGATTGGACACGGCAAGCCTTTAGATACCAACTGTTACTTCATCATCTGCATCAACTCCCTAGGCAGTTGCTTCGGCAGCACGGGTCCTGCAAGTGACAACCCTGAAACTCAGGAACCCTACCGTCTGGATTTTCCGGTACTCACCGTCGAGGATATCGCCACTTCGGCTTCTCATGTGCTTGACCACTTAGGCATTGGCCAACTGCATACGGTGGTTGGTGCCTCCATGGGCGGTATGACCGCCCTCGCCTTTGCCCTCGAGCAGCCAGCACGCTGCAAACGGTTGGTGTCAATTTCTTCGGCTGCCCGAGCGCTACCCCACGCCATCGCGCTGCGTTCGCTGCAGCGTGAGATCATTCGAAAGGACCCGATCTGGCAAAACGGGCAGTACGATACCGATGGTCATGGCCCGATTACCGGTATGCGCCTAGCACGCAAATTGGGCATGATCAGCTACCGTTCAGGTGAGGAATGGGCGGAACGCTTTGGTCGTGAGCGCGCACCGGATTTCACCGAGTCAGACACACCCTTTGGCATTGATTTTGAGGTGGAGTCCTATCTAGAGAGCCATGCAAACCGATTTACCGGATCTTTTGACGCCAACTGCTATTTGTACCTGTCCCGAGCCATGGACCTATTTGACGGCCTCGACCACGGCGGGAGCCTCACCGCGAGTTTCAGCAGCCTGCAGCTCGAATCAGCCATGGTGATCGGCGTCGGTACGGACATCTTGTTTCCAATCGTTCAACAACAAGCGTTAGCGGACGCACTCGCGGAAAAGGTGTCAGACGTCGCCTTTGTGGCGCTGGACAGTCTGCAAGGTCATGATTCGTTCTTGGTCGACATGGACCGTTTTCGGCCGGCCATGGCCGCCTACTTTTAGGCAACCTCTTGTGGTCGCCGCCATTGCGGCGTTCAGCTAATCCTTCGAGTTGATGAGGGCACAATTTCACCGATCATGGCTGCTTCGATCTGCTGGGCCCGCAGCGCTGTTAAGCAGCTGTCAGCCTGATGCGCAGGCACGCTTGCCAGCAAGCCGCCAGAGGTTTGCGGATCGCTAAGTAGCGCCAGAATCTCTGCGTCGAGATCTGCGGACAAGGTAAAGTCGGCAAGGACTAGCGCATTCGAAGCCTGCAGGGAACTCGCAATGCCCTGCTTTGCCATGAGCAACGCTCCTGGCAGCAAGGGTATATCGTTCAGGTGTAAAGACACCCCACAATCGCTACCTCGCAGTATCTCTGACAGGTGTCCTAACAGCCCGAACCCTGTGACATCGGTCAATGCATTCACTGCGTAGTTCCGCAAGACCTCTACTGAGAGTGCA
>PBTJ01000130.1 GCA_002726925.1 Gammaproteobacteria bacterium
AATGACAAAGATTCTCTAGATCGTTTAATTCATGAGTGCGATATTGTGACTATAGATTTTGAAAATGTACCATCAGAAGCATTGAAATACTTAGAAAAAAAAGTTTCTGTATACCCGAGCTCATATGCGGTAGAAATTTGTCAAGATAGACTCAAAGAAAAAAATATCTTTAATGAATATAATATTCCAACAACTGAATTTCGTACCGTTAGTTCTATAAGTGATCTTTCCTTAGCCATTAGCATTCTTGGAACTGACTCAATTCTGAAATCAAGAAGAATGGGTTATGATGGGCGTACTCAGTTACTGCCTTTGGCTGTGTTTGCGGCGCGGTAGCCTGCAGGAGGTCATCACCTTCAGTGCGGAAGAGGTTCGACTGGAAACCGGTATCGACGCTCCAGATCAAACGGAAACCTGGGAGCGCTTTTTTACGCAGATTCACGTCACTCAAGCCATACATCCGTGGTATCGAAAGACCGTCGAACTGGTGCATCGAGGCGATAGTTTCGAGATCGGCTCCTTTCTCACTTCCCCGGAAAAAGAGGAACTGATCAAATCTCTGTATGACATGGTGCGCCGCGCCGATGCCGCTATGGTGAGACACGCCTAGAACGCAGGGCGGCATCACTTGCACATACTTGCGAAGCGCGCTTCTGGCCTAAATCTCAAGACCGGCTCTGCTCCACCCGATCAGGCTGATAAGAACACCACTGAACCGCACCGCTTGTCGCCGTGTTGAACTGTCGCGACTGCTCCCAGCTAAAGCGGCGCACTACATGGGGGTGGGGATGTCCGTAACGATTGGCTCTACCCGCACTGAACACAACGATGTCGGGAGACAAATGCCGCACGAAGGGCATCGAAGATGACGTCTTGCTACCGTGATGGGGCGCCAGCAGCAGCGATATGTGCCCGGGTAAATCCTGCAGCAAGCGCTGCTCGGCACGGGCAGAAATGTCGCCACTGAGATAAGCCGTTTGCTCATCGTTTGCAAGCAACAGCGTACAGGACAGGTCGTTGTCCGACGCCAAACCCTCGGCCTGCAGCGTGGTAAAACGCACACCATCTTGCTGCCACGACTTTCCATGCGTGCAGTCGCGAGGCCCGATCTCAGGCAGAGCATCAAAATAGGCGCGAAAAAACGACAAGCCACCGGCATGATCCATGTCCGTGTGACTCAAGAGCAGTAGGTTCAATTTGTGAGACCCGGTGGAGCGCAGCACCGGTAATATGTTGGAGCGACCCACGTCTCGATTGGCAAAACGTGGCCCAGTATCTACCAGCAAACGATAGGCAGCGGTGTCTACAACGGCGGCGCTGCCCTGTCCTACATCAACAACCCGCACGCAAAATTCCCCCGGCGGTACATTCGATTGCACACTCATCAGCAGGGGCAACCAAGCGCAAATCGCACCGGCGCGAAAATACGGAGACAGCGGCAGCAACAACATCAATCCGCCAATCAGTGCAACGACGGCGGTAACAACACTGACGTAACCAATACTCGAACTGCGCTGAGGTAGCGTGTTGAGAAGTGCATTTAGCAGCACATCAATCAGCGCCAAACTGAAATCGGCCGCGCGCAGCGCAAAGGAACAAAGCCACCCAAGGTTTTCCGCTTCTGGGAATATGCTCTGCATAAAACCCATGCCTAGGCCTAAGAACAGCGTCGGTACCGTCACTAGCGTCATGATCGGCACCGTGAGCAAGTTAGCCGGCACCACCAACAGCGAACTCTCTGCGAGCAATAAAACCACCAAGGGCGTCAGACCTAACCAAAGCGCGCCCTGGGCCTGTATCACGGAGGCCACAGTCCCAGACGAAGGACTGCGAAGGCCAAAAAACGCGATTAACACGGCCACCGAACCATAAGACAACCAAAAGCCAGAATGGAAAATCTGCAGCGGCATGAGCAAAGCGGATACGAGGGCCGCCAGCAGCCAAATACGCCAGATGGACGCGCGACGCGGCAGCAGTTGGAGCAGCCAAAGACCCAAGAGCATCAGCGCAACCCGCATCACCGGTGACCCAAGACCAGTAAACCACGCCAGCGCGATGGCACAAAGACACACCAAACCAGCACTCACCAAGGGTGCCAAAGCTCTGTGTTGGACAATGGTAACCAACCGCAGCGGATAACTGATCAGCGCATAAAGCAGTACCGCCAAAACCGAAACATGCAGTCCCGATACGACCAACAGGTGTATCGCACCGGTGCGTCGATACCGCTCCCAAGTTTGCGCTGACACCGCGCCACCATCACCGGTGACCAGTGCTTTAAGCGTGTCCTGATGCACTAAGGCTTCTGTCGCCAGCAAGGCATTCACGGCACTTATCCATCGGGCACGCACCGGCGTCACATCGTGTACTTTGCGCACCCAACCTTCTCGTACATATCCCGTTGCCGAATAGCCGCTGGCGATCAGCCAGCGCTCAAAATCAAAGCCATGTGGGTTTGAGGCGCCCCAAGGTCGACGCAGTCTTAAAGTCACCTCTAGTTGCGAACCGACGGCAACCGCTTCGGTTCGCTGCCATCGCACCAGCAAACGCTGGCCGGGCTGAAGCTGGCAATCGTTCTCAGATGCCTGCTGCGCTCGGTCTGCAGGCTGGATTCTCGTCAGCACGTTAAGATCCAGCGACCACACTGATATAGAGGAATCGCCAACGGCTTGTATCACCTTGACGTCAGCGGGTGCAGTTTTAGGTGATGCGGCCAGCACTTGTGCAACGATCCTATGATCAATCCCCTCGGCACATTGGGGTATGATGCCCTGGCTTGTAGAATGCCACGCATCAACGACACGTAGCGCAACCAGACAAAGCAGCAATAGCCACCAAACCTGCGCTTTCTCGGAGGACAGAGACCACCGGCATAGCACTATTCAAGGCACACAGGTTGGAATGAAAGCCCTCGGTTTGGCGACATTGGCCAACGTCGTGTCGGCGCTCGCGAAAGCAAGTGTGTCATTCGGAGAAACATGGGCATCTTTGCGGCAATATCTTTTGAGTAACTTGGTTCGAGCAACATGGAGCATTCAGTAGTCCATCATCATGAAAGACCGCCTGCGCAAATTAATTCCTAGCCGCAACAAATTGCGTGAGTTTTCTGCCCTGCGCCCCGTAGCCCATTTGCTCAATCATCCAGAGCTATGGCACCTAAATAGACGAGGAGTGTCCGGCGCAGCATTTGTGGGGCTATTTTCGGCCTTTATCCCCGTGCCGTCGCAGATGCTGCTGGCGGCGATCATCGCAATCTACGTTCGTGTGAACCTGCCCATATCCGTGGCACTGGTTTGGATCACCAACCCCATCACGATTCCGCCAATGATTTACGGCTCCTATCGCGTCGGAGCCTGGGTGTTGGGAATTGATGTTGCCGAGTTGCAGGTGGAATTGTCGCTGGATTGGGTGCTGGCGAACTTTGTCGCAATCGGCAAGCCGCTGTTTGTGGGTTCGGTGATTTGCGGCCTAGTCGCAGGTAGCATTGGCTTCACCGCCAGTCACTTCCTATGGCGCAATCGAGTCATGCGCCAATGGCGCAAACGTCGACGTCTACGCGCTGAAGAACCGCGATGACTAGTGTAAAAACTGGGCGGGGTTGAGCTGGCTGGCGCGCCGCGCCGGCATCCAAGCGGCGAGCAGGGCAATCAACGCACTGATACCCGCAATTGTCGCAAGATCGGCACCCACCAACTTCGTCGGCACCAGCGCAAAATACGATCCATCGAGAAGATGCTGGCCGCTAACCGCGCCGACTATGTCAACCAATTCGTTAACGAAGACCGTCAGCAGCATACCCAAACCCATGCCGCCCAATGTACCCACCAAGGCGATCAGTGCACCTTGCGACAAAAACAGTGACAGTACGAATTGTCGATCTGCCCCCAAGGTGCGCAGCATGGCTATCTGTGCCCGCTTGTCGTGGACCATCATCGACTGCCCTGCGACGATATTAAAACCAGCAATGGCCACCACTAGAAGCAACAGCATGAACATCATGGACTTTTCCATGCGCACAGCCTGAAACAGTTCGCCATAAACCTCTTCCCAAGTTTCCAGATCAGCGCTGGCATCTTGGCTGGTCAGCATTGCCCCAACCCTCGATGCCCGCATGGGGTCCGCCAACATCACCCGCGTGCCAAGCTGGCCTAACGCCTGCCAAGCCGCATCATCACGATGATCTAGATTGACCAACACCATGCTGTAATCAGGTTCGGCTTGCAGCTCAAAGGTCCCCACCAAATTCAGTCTCAACCACCGAAGCGCCACACTGTCGCCTTGACTTACCGTGAGCGCGATCATCACTGCGTCGCCAAGCGATAGGCCCAAGTAGCGCGCCAAGGGTTCGCCTATGACAACGGCATCAGCGAAGTTCTCGAGGTGGCTCAGACTTCCTTGTTGCATGGCGTCGGTCAGGTCGGTCATCTGCGCGAGGTCATCGCCCGCAAAGCCAATGATATTCACCGGCTGAGGTCGGCCGCTGCCCCCCACCATGCCGAAACCTTGAAAGTACTTAGCTACGCTGCGCACGTCGGCGCGCTCAGCCAATACCTGCTGCATAGGCTCCGATAGCGTCGGCTGATGAATCGCGATATGCGATATACTGCCAAGCAGACGCTGGCGCAGTTCGTGGTCAAAGCCGTTCATCACGTTGACTACAAGGGTCAGGACACCGACCCCAAGCACTAGGCCAAGCAAAGAAACCCAGGTGACGAACCGCGCAAACCCGTTAGCGCCCTGCAACAACATGCGAGCGGCCATCTGTCGAAGCAGACCCTTGCCGATTGAGGTTTGCGCCTGCGCTGCACCCTGCCTAACCAACCGAATCTGCCTCTCTGAGCCTGCCATCAATCAGCGTCAGTACACGATCAAATTGATGCAGCATCGAGGCATCGTGAGTAACCACTAAAAACGCCACGCTGCGCAATTCGCTCAGCTCGACCATCAATGACATCAATTCCGACGCGCTGGTGGCATCCAAATTACCCGTCGGTTCGTCCGCGAGTACCAGCTTCGGCGCGTGAATCAGTGCCCGAGCCACTGCCACGCGCTGACGTTCGCCCCCTGAAAGCTCGGCGGGTAGGTGGCGCAGCCGGTGACCCAAACCCACGCGCTCCAACAGATGGGCACTCCTGGTCTGCGCATCTTGCTGGCTTGCGCCGTTTAAACGCAGGGGCAGGGCCACATTTTCAAGCGCCGTAAACTCTGGCAGCAAATGATGTTGTTGGTATACAAAGCCCAAGAATTGGCGACGCAATGTCGTTCGCGCCTCGTTACTGGCGGGCGTCAAGGTCTCGCCAGACAGAGTTATGCGGCCTGCATCTGCCTCATCCAAACCCGCGAGCAAATGCAGCAAAGTGCTTTTGCCAGAACCCGAACGCCCGACAATGGCGACTCGCTCACCGGCGGCGACGTGCAGACTGATGTCCTGCAGCACGCTGATGGCATCCGCGCCCTGCACGAAGGCTTTGACCAAGCCGCTGGCAGTTAACACCTGAGTTAGGTCACTCATTGGCAAGTACTCGACTAGGCATCAATCCCATGGCGCGCCAAGCGGGGTAAAGACTGGCAAGCAGCGCAGCGCCTACGGACAGCCCGGCTATTAGCAGCAAATCTTCGAACAAAACCTGCACCGGCAGATAGTCGATAAAGTACTGAGACATCAAATCGTATTGCAGCGAGGCGGTGACGGTATTGACCAAGGGTGGAACACTCAAACCCAGCAACAGACCGACTGTGATGCCTACCAAGGTGCCCACCATACCCAGCACAGTACCCACCAAACAAAACAGACCAAGCACTCGTACTCGACTGAGGCCCATGCTGCGCAAAATAGCGATATCGCTGCGGCGCTGCTCCACAATCATGATCAGGCCCGAAACCAAGTTAAAAGCCGCCACCGCAATAAGCAGCGAAAACAGCAAAAACAACGTGGCCTTTTGCACCGATATCGCCTGATAAAGCGTGCCAAATTCCGTCATCCACGAGCGCACCCGAGGCGCACTCGCGGCCAACTGATCAGAGAGAAACTGGCTCGCCCCATAGCTATCAAACAGCTCGGTCAAGCGACCCTGCACACCGTGAGCGCGGCCGGGCATACGCAGCAGTCGTTGGGCGTCAGCAAGCGCAATGAACGCACCGCTACTGTCCAGTTGAGATTGGCTGCGAAACACGCTCACCACGGTAAAACGCTTTTGCCTCGGCAGGGCACCGGCGATGCTGATGCGCTGATCCGGTAGCAACACCACCAAGTCGTCACCTACCCCAACCTCAAGTTGATCAGCCAAGCGGCCCCCTAGAGCGATGCCGAAGGCTGTTCGTTGTATGTCGGTAAAGGCTCCATCGACGCCAAATTCTGCCACCGCACTAACGTTACCGTAGCTTTCATCTACACCGGTAATTTGCACCGGGCGCACCTGACCGTTGGCGGCGAGCAAACCGCTGCTTTGCGTGACAGGAGCAAGTGCGGCCAGACCAGAGTGAACATCCGGTGCAGGCAGATTAGCGATATCGGCTAGTGGTATGCCTTGGGTTGAAGTAGCATTGATATGTGGCAGCACGTTCAACAAGCGTTCGCGCATTTCGCGCTCAAAGCCATTGACCACCGAAATGACGAATACCAGCACGGCGATGCTGACCACCAGTCCTGCCAGTGCCAAGGTACCCACAAATGAGGCCCCGGTGGCGTTACCACTGCTGCGCCCGGCGGAGCCATACCTGCCTAACGCGTAGCGAAATGCCATATCGATCAGCAGTTTAACCGGCATAACTCACCGTTCAGGATCGCTAGAATTTCCGTCTATTTGCCAATCCGTTGCGCTAAGTCGGCGGTGGAAGACCCTGCTGACTCATCAGCTGTAGATTTAAGAAACGGCGATTTTTCGCACATCTGCGGGTCGCCGCCGCAGACCTCACATTCCATTTCCATGCCAAGTGCTTTCATGCCGCCGCAGCTACCGGCAATGGGTTGGCGACCGAACATCACGCCAACGGCCATGGCCGCAACTAAAGCCAACATCACAAAGAATGCAACGATAATGGTTTCCATAACTTACTCCGAGAGCCAAGAGGACTAAGAAGCCGGCACAACAAAATAGGCGAGCATCGGTAGAGTATAGCGCTCAACAAATGCGCCATCAGCGCTTTTCTCAATAATCAGCACGGCGAGGTTTAGGCGCTCGGCCAAGGCCAAACCCGCATCGCCCCCAAGAACCATAATGGTCGTGGCGTAAGCATCGGCGTACATCGCCTGAGGATGGATCACCGTAACCGAGGCCACCTGATTGTCTGCAGGCTGCCCGTTGCGTGGATCAATCACATGATCCACGCGAATACCATCCACCTCGCGAAAATTGCGATAGTCGCCAGAGGTCGCCACGCCCTGCCCTGACACGCTGAGCACACGCTGAATGGCGCTGCGGGCGCCAGCTACCGGTTTCTCGATGCCAATGCGCCAAGGCCGATTGGCGGGACTCGACCCAAGGGTGCGCATTTCGCCGCCGATATCCACCATAAAGTCGGTACAGGCTTTGGCTTCCATATGCTCGGCGAGCTCATCGACGCCCAAGCCCTTGGCCAGAGCCGACAAATCAACATAGATTTCGTTCGCTTTTTTCAACGCTACACTGTTGGCTGCGTCGAACTGCAGTTGATCCATACCAACCCAGCGTGCGGACAACCGTTGCGCCTCTGGCGAGGGCAACTCGACCGCGTCTTCAGGACCAAAACCCCACAAATTTACCAGCGGGCCAATGGTCACATCAAAGGCGCCCTCACTTTGCCGCCATACTTGCAGCGCCGCTTGCAGCACGCCAGAAAAACGCGGCGATAAAGATTGCCACGATTGACCGTTCGCGCGATTGAACTCACTGATTTCGGAATCGGGGATGTATGTGGACAGACTTTGGTTAAAGCCCGTCAGCAGTTCATCCAAGGCTTGTTGGCTGGTCGCGCAGGTTTGCCCCTCGCGATACTGCACTCGGTAGTAGGTGCCCATGGTGGCGCCCTCAACACTTCGATAACTCGGCGCTTGGTCTTTGTCGGCCTCGCTGCCACAGGCAACGAGAAGCAGTACCGACAGCAGCAGCGTTAACCATCCCCCTACACCAGATATTTGACTGTTCATGAATGCTCGCCCACATCTCTTGCCCACAGCTTAACGCGCTTGGCTGCTAGATCTTATTGCTATTGTTGCCGTGGTCGCGCGTTCTTCACGACAGCGGCTGTACTTTTGCTAATTCGGTCTGCAAAAGGCACCATTTCACGCTTCAAAAGTACGGCACGAGTTCAGGGAATCGCAGCGTCCCAGCGCATCTATTGGCATCCACCACTGGGACTGTTTAACAGCATCATAGGACAGACATGAATTCACATTGGTTTGCACCGTTAATCTTTGCATCCGCCATTCTTGGCTGGTTGACCGCCATGGCGCTGCCGGATGTGCTGTGGCTCGATCAGCTTACCCAGCTCCTGCGCACAGCCTTTTTCTCAGCGCTGAAAATGGTGATCGCACCGCTGATCTTCTTTTCCTTAATCGCCGGTGTAATGCAACTTCGCGCATCCAGCCAGATGGGTCGGCTAGGCGCCGTTACCATCTCCTACTACCTCACCACCACAGGCATCGCTGTAATGATTGGCCTGATCGTCGTGCTGTTCTACCACCCGTGGACAGCATTTCCGCCGTTGGTTGAAGACCCCAGCGTGCTTGGCGATCTGCCCGCTCAGTCCGCGCGACTGATTGATCCCGGTGACGGCTCGACCTTTGGCCTGCTAAACAACTTGGTGCAGCGCATGCTCATCAACCCATTTGATGCACTGGCTGAAATGAACGTGCTAGGCATTCTGGTGGGCGCCATTTTGTTAGGCCTCGCTGCAGCCATCTCCCTACCCAAAGATTCTGCTGTGCCGAAAATCTTTGATGAGCTAGCCCAAGTCACCTATAAGCTGGCTGGGTGGGTACTCACAATGCTCCCGGTTGGGCTGTTCGCTATAACCTTCCAACTAGCCCAAAAAATCGACTTCTCCACACTCACCGCCCTTGGTCAGCTTGCGGGCATAGTGTTTGCGGCTACGCTATTTCATGGGCTTGTCGTACTGCCCACCATCGCCTGGTTGGTGTCTGGTAAAAACCCACTGCAATTTCTGCGCGCGGTCAGCCAGCCCATGGTGACGGCACTGTTCACCTCTTCTAGCGCCGCCACCCTGCCGCTGTCGATGCAGACCGCCCAAGACAAATTGGGCGTTGACCAAGCCCGCAGCGCCTTCGTGCTACCCTTGGGAGCAACTGCAAATATGGACGGTACCGCGCTCTTTGAAGGCATCGCCACCGTATTCTTAGCCTATATGTTCGGCGTTGAGCTGGGCACAACTGGCGTCATCGCCATTTTCTTGGTGGCCATGCTGTCTTCGGTCGGCGCACCGGGCATACCGTCAGGCTCCATGGCGGGCATGCAAATGGTGCTGTTGGCCGTTGGCATACCGCTAGAAGCCATTGGCCTGCTGCTGTTAATCGAGCGTCCACTGGACACGTTCAGAACCGCGGTTAACGTAGAAGGCGATCTGGTGGGATGCTTGGTTGCCAAGCGGTTTGCGGCGTAGCAGGCAACACAAAACGGGCGGAATAAAGAGAAAGATCAACATGAGGCCTTCCTATGGCGCCACGACTACTACTCCTTAGGCACGGACAAATCACCGCCAATCGCGTCGGCCGTTGGCATGGCTCCACCGACAGTCCACTGACCCTGCGGGGTCGCTGGCAAGCTTGGCGCACCGGACGCTATCTCAGCGCAAAGGAAAAAATCTCTGCGGTTTATACCAGCCCGCTGCAGCGCTGCCGACATACCGCGGCGTTGGCGGCACCAGCATTGAAGCCAAGCCATACCGTGGTGGAAGGCCTCGCGGAAATGTCCATTGGCGATTGGGAAGACGAACGCTTTGAAGATCTGAACCGCGAACGTAATTTGATCGAGCGATTCAACCAAGACATCTACTGGGCGCCACCTAATGGTGAAGGTCTGGCCACCGTAGCGGCGCGCATGCGCGAGAGCCTTGAGGGCATCAGCGCCGCCCACCGCGATGACGCGACGATCTTAGTGGTCAGCCACGGCGCGGCCATGGCGGTCGCACTAGGCGAACTGGTTCACGGTCACCCCACAGAGTGGGCGCGCTACCAATT
>PBTJ01000131.1 GCA_002726925.1 Gammaproteobacteria bacterium
GTGGGGTAGCAAACGCATCGGTAGACGGCGGCATGGGGTAGGCGCTTAATCAATCAAGATATGGTCGAGCCGTGCCATGCTGCCAATAATGTTGGCGTGCCTGCTCAAGCGCCAAGACTTACAGTGGCACTGTTATTGCATTGTCTATTCAGCACTCATAGGGAAATCTAGTGAAACTGTGGTCATGAGCCGAAAAACAGCGCTAAACGTCAAAAACTGCCCAGCGATTGTGGCGCGTCTGCGGTGCCGCAGACAGTATTGGACAACACGACCTTTGTTACGCCTCTGCGTGTTCGTGATGTGTTTCACCCTTTATTCGGCCTTTGGCATCGGTAACGCTTTCGCAACACAGAGCAGTGATCGACCCGAAGCAACGACTGTCGTCCACAGCGTGCCTGCTCAGTCTCCTCAGGTACTGCTTACAGCGGCGCTCGAGCAATGGCTGGTGACGAAGCTGAAAAACACGGATCAGTCCGGACTCAAGTATGAATTTGCTTTGAATGACAAGCGTCTTTCCATTCCCGCCTGCCCAGACTTTGTGATTGATCCACAAAATCAAATCAATGCGTCGACACTGACCACGACGCTGGCAGTACCCGTGCGCTGTGTCCAACCTAAATGGCAGCGCCGCGTGCTCGTGCGACAGAAATTCGATAAGGCTGCTCGGCAGTCCATTGCGCAAGCTAGACCCAAGGTGCAAATACTGACGCCCCTTCAACCAATTGCTAAAGGCGAACGTGTTATGCGACATCACGTAGAAAGTAAGTTAGCGCTTGCTTACCGCACGCCAAAAAACAGCGTCAGCCAGGTCAACGATCAGTCCTATTATGCTGCGCGCACGCTGGTGCCAGGCCGTACTCTGGTCGCGTCCGATCTCGAAATTGGCCGGCCCGTGGTCGTGCTCAGCCAAGCTCTGCCTGCACGCAGCTTAGTTACTGCGGCAAGTTTGGTAATCGAGGAGCGTGCGGTGGGTGTACCCCATGACGCCATCGAATCACTGCAAGGATTGGGCTTACTCGCGACGAATCGGCTGCTGCATCCCGGCGACATTTTGCGCAAGCGCGATCTCACGAAGGCCAAGCTCGTTAAACGCGGACAAAAAGTGGCCGTAGAGTCCATCGGCAGACACTTTCGCATTGCCTCGGATCTCATCGCGCTGCAGGACGGGTATTTGGGTGACCAAATTCCATTTCAGGGCATCGGCAGTGATCGCCGAGTTTTTGCCACGGTGACAGGCGCTGGTACCGCACGTAGCAGTGCTAAGCGCTAGCCATTGGAAATCCAACGTAAACATTTGATATGCCTATAAAACATCGCTAAAGTTCCTCGCCCGATGACCGACTACCGTTACGTAGAGAAGATTTCTCTTCGCGGCGCGGTAGAAGCCAAGGATCACAGGCGCAGCGAAAAGTGAGCCAACACAAACAGGTGCAATATGGTTGACAGCATTAATTCAAACTCCGTCCCAGCGAATCGCGCTCGCAACGCTGCGACGCCGACGAGTCGCGATGCCGAGGCCGCCAGTGGCACAACACCGGCGACCCAGCAGCCAACTGCTAGCGTCGAGGTCAAGCTGAGCAATGAGATCCGTTCAAGCGAGTCGGCTACATTTGACGACGTCAAAGTGCAGCAGATGAAGCAAGCTATCGAAGACGGCAGCTTCCCTCTTGATGCACGGCGCATTGCCGAAAATTTCGCGGAACTGGAGCGCCTTATCTAAGCGCGAAGCCATCTATCTAATTGAAGATGTCTGACGTTACGCTAATCCGCGAAATCCTCACCCTCGGTAACCAGCTTAAAAGCACGCTGGAAGAGGAGTTCATCGCGCTATCCGAGAAAAATCTCGACCACCTAGAAACCGTGCAAGTTCGTAAAGTCTCCTTGTTAGAGTCGATTCAAGCCCAGTGGCCGCAGGAAGCCGATACCCGCTCGGAGGCAGATGCTAGTCCATCCGCGGAAGACGCAACGGCTGATCCACTCTGGGACGAAGCCCGCACACTTTTAAACGAGTGCAAAGAAGCCCATATCCGCAACGACTTGTTACTGAAGCGCCAGCTAGAAGTGGTGCGAACCGTGCTTTCATCCCTCACCCAGCGCAGTGCCGACAATCACAGTGCGCTATACGACAAGATGGGACGTATGCGCCGCAAACGCTAGCCAGGCCCCTGCCGCTCTGTCAGCACCTGCGGTGTTTGCCCTTTGAGCCAATAAGCCCAAGACAGCACCGTAGCCACCGCCACATAAACTTCCTCTGGAATTTCCTGCTGTAACTGCAAATAGGATAGGGTCTCCGCAAGCACCGGGTCCTCTGCCAAATGCACCCCAGCAGCCTTCGCAACTTCGATGATCTCTTCAGCAAAAGCCCCCTGCCCCTTGGCCACTAGCATCGGTGCGCGCACCTGATCGTAGAGTAGGGCAACCGCTTTTTTCGCCTCAACATCGTATGTCTGTTTTGGCTGTAGCACATCGTCCACCGTGCTCCATCCAAATGGATTTTCACGTTTAGGCATCGATGGATACTCCCAGACCTTGTTGAACATCATTGACGCTGCCGGCATCTCGAGGCACGGGGTAAATAGCCAGTCCCGCCAGAGTCAGGCCATTTTTCGACAACATCGCCTCGAGCTGCTCCCGACCTGCTTGCGCCAATTGGTAGTATGTCGAATTGGGCAACCACAGACGCAATCCCAATTCGCCCGCAATACTCATTCGCACGCTGGCTGCCATCGACACAGATGAGGTAAGCCCCACCTCCAGATCAATGGTCCAGGATTCTTGACTGGCGCCTTCGTCATCGGTGCCCTGGTGATGCTGAAGGTCTAAAAACACCGGATACTGATCAGCAAAGGGAATCATCCAAGCGTAGTGAGAACGTCCCGCTGACTGCTGAGCGAGGGAATCCACCTGTCGCGCTTCAAGCTCATCGATGGCACCAGAGATCGAGGTAGCTTCCATTTGCCTTGCCTGCATGAGGGAGCGCAGTGCTAGGAGCATCGACTTCAAACCTGGCAAGGCCTGGTTGGGGTTCAGACCTGCCTGGTGTTCGGCAAACAGGCCGGTATTTTGAAACGCTTGGCGCAGATTGCCGCTATTTAACTGACGCGAGTCCAGCAGCAAGGCGGCGAGTGCACTACGCAGCTCAGGGCTACCCACTTTTTCTGCCAACGCTCCCAGTTGCCCCGGCGCGAAGAGCTGCAGTAGGTGGAAGCTACCCACATGATTAAGCAGTCGAGCAAACCGACCATCGGCATCCGCTCGGCTATTCGCCGCCGCGACGCTGGCTGCCAGAGCCGGATCGGTGAGCGCCAAGACCGGTTGGCCAGCAATCATACGCACAAGCAGCGACACCTGACCCGGCGGCAGGTTCATGCGGTCTGGCAGGGGCAACTGCTGATTGCCAATCAACAGGATATTGCCGTCTTGGCGCTGGGCGACGATAGCGGTGATGGTTTCGCCTGCACGCAGGCCTAGCGTGCGAGCTTGCTCTGGTTCAACGCGTACACCTGCAGCAGCACCCTCCACATAGACGGTGTTGGGCCTGGGCATCATGTTGACGCCTTCGGGACTAAGCATGGTTCCTCCAATCTGTCTTGGCAACGCGCGTTCTGTCACGGCCCAATGTGGATTCGGCTGGTTTGTCGGTAGCTGGCTCGCGAGCACCCTAATCGGTTCCAGCGCAGGCTGCGCCGCTGGACCCACCGACGTCCTAGTTACGGCGGCAACTTGGGAGACCATTGGTGCGGCGCCATTCGGCAAGGGTTTGAGTACTGGGTTGGGCGAAGGAGTGGACTGGGCCAGCCCTGGCAAAGCCGGCGTCGTCTTTGGCGCCAATGCGGCAGCCAGCTGAGGCGCAATTGTCGGCGACAGCAGCGGGGCTAACCTTGTTAGCACCGTTTTTGGCAAGGTTGTTGGCGCAAGAGCTACGCCTGCCCCTGCTTTGCTAGGGGCGCCAGCAGCGCATTGCGCAAACCTGCGGGTATGGCGGCGCCTAGGCTCGCGTCTGCGCTGCGCTGTGCACCGGGCAACTTCGGGCCCTCGATGAGGCGGGTATCCGTTGGCGATCCCACCCGCGGGGCCGTGCCTGCCGGCGCTACCGTGCGTTGCACCTGTGTCACGATGCTATTGAGCAGTGCCTTAACGCCTTGAGTGTCCAAGCTAGGCGCTTGCCCATTAACCACGGCAGGGCTGCCCGACCCAGAACTTGGTTGTGGTGGCTGCGCGACCTGCGCTTGAGTCAATAGCGCAGTCGGTTTTGCCAAGTTTACAGCTGTCTGAATTGTTGGAATTTGCGCGGGTTCGGCACGCTGCGCAGCCCCTTGGCCTGTCGCGTTGGTTACTGCCGCTGGTTGCGCGCTATTTAATAATTCGGGCGTGGGCCCACCATTGACTCTTGTGGCCGTAGCTGGTGGTTGCAACGCCCGAGGCGCCTTAGGGGTATTGAATCCAGCCTTCATGAGGGTTTGCACTCTCGCGCTGCTTCGAGGCTCGGCGGCTTTCGTCAGTAAAAATCACTTTCTTGATGTCGTCGGCTTCGGGTACCCGCAGCCGCTTGCTGGCCAGAAGCCAGTTTGGGTTTGCACGCATAAAGGCATGCGGGTTTGCCCGCACAAAGGCGCGGCGCAAAATATCTCTGCGCAGCGGTGAGCTGCCAACCGTCTGATTTATGATCTTGTCGAGATAGTCGCCCTTCTTGACGACATAGGTGCCATCCGCGGCTACCGCATCATCCTTGGCCAGCGCCGCAGCTTCCTCTAGCTGTCGCTCTAAATCGGCGACCATGCGCGAGAGCGCATCGTCAAGTTCGGCTTCGTCGATCGTCTCTTCTACTGGTGCTGCATTGCTCTTGAGTTCTGCCAGTTCTGCGCTATCTACCAGCTCAACACCTAGGGTTGTACAACCTTGCAGCATGCAGATAAGCCCGAGGCAACCCAGATGCCGAGCGACGAAGGCGAGGGCGCGCGGGAATACAGATGATGATGAGGTATACATGAGGTTTTCCTGCTTCTGATCCAACGACGTCTTACGCACCTAAAGCGCCAGCGCGGCCATGGGAATGGCCATCATCTGGCTAGCGTTCAGCTCAGCGGCACCGGCGTAGACTTCCAATGTAGCATTTCTAGGGGTGACCCGAACCACCCGAGCTAGACTGACGACTCCCATCGCACTCTCAAGACCTCGGGTATTCAAGTGGCGGCTCGTTGGCAATATCGCCAGACGCTGACCGCTGTAGACGCCGGCATCTAGACCACCATTGAGGGTGAGCTGATTAGCGTCCATCGCCAACGTCAGCGCCGATTCCCCGAGGCAGCTGATACCTGCACCGATCTCTAATAAGGCTTCATCAAGCCATACCGCCAACGTCTTATGGGCTGATTTCGGCAGCGTCAGCCACGCCAGTTGATCTTCGCTGGATTGTCGAGTGGAGCCCACGATGATAGTGGTCTCGAGCGGCAACACGCTGCCTCGCGCGGCGATGAGTTCCGCCGCCACCTGAACGCGCATGCCCGGCCGCGCTGAACCCCAAAGCCCAACACGCTGCAGGATCGGCTGTCGTTCCCTTGCCGATACGCGCAAGCGAAGCTCCATGTCTGCCGTGCTCCTTGGGGCCTCGGTCATATAGCGATGGTAGGCGGACTGTCGAGTGCCCGCGTTGTTGCCGGAACGCACGGGGTCTACCATCAGTGTAGAGACGCCGGCCAGGCGATCTTCGTCGAAGGCCGTGATGATCTGATCGCGCAGGAGCATGGCAGCGGACCGAGCCATATTGGTTGTCTGGGCTGAGCCGCTGGTATCGACCACAACTTGCATATTCAAACGCTGGGGTCGCAACGGCTGAGCGACGCAAGCTGCCGATGCTGTCGCGGCGGATGCGTAGACCAGTTCTGCGACCTCGCGGCCAAAACGATCACGGCGCAAGGTCGGCCGAAGTCGCTCTAACTGAACGTCGCTAAAGACCATGACATCTTCGCCCATGGCGCCGTCGCTATCTGTCCAACCGCTGGCTGCGATGCGAGCTTGCCGCTCCATCGCAAGGGTCAGAAAGGCTTGTTTTAGCTGACGTAGCTGCGCTTGCGAGTCACCCTCGGCTAAACCATTACCGGCGTTGAGTAAACTGGACTGACGCAGCCCAGCGATATAATTGGTTTCGGCAAAAGATAGCGCAGGAACCGCCAGCAGCAGCATGCAGGCGAGGGCTTGGCTTAAACCCACTAGCCGGGGAAACGTGGCCATAACCGCACCTCTCACTGGTACCTAGCGGCCAGCGCTAGGTGTTTGTAGATAATTGCGGACCAACTCATCAACGGTACTTTGCGGCACAGCGAGCTTGGTCTCGTAAGTCTCTTCGCCAACTGGCGTAATGCTCACGACCCGAGCCCCGTAGATCACTCCTTCGACCCGACTTTTCAGATGATCGTCCGTCACCGACATATCCACCATGGTGCCCGTAGCGTTTACGTATTGGCCATAGAGTTGCTCCGCCAAAGAACGATACGCATCGAGTTTAGACGCCTTAATCGCCATAAGTCGTTGCTGCGCCGCAGTTTCGCCGCGCTGGGAGGCAATCACAGCGTAACCGGTCGCAACTAAGCCGTCGGCTTCGGAAACCGGGTAGAGGGTTTGACTACGCTGGGGGGTTGCGCAGCCGGCCATAGTCAGCATGAGCATCAGCCCAACAAAAAAATGCCTGTCTATAGGCCCTACGCGCCGATGGCCTGACGCTGAGTTGTGCATACCCATGATTCGATCTTCCTTTTCGCCTGTGTGCCTAGCGGCCTGAGTAACTTTGGGCAAGTGCGGCTTTTGGCCCGCATACACTTGCTGCCACACTCCGCGCGGTCTTGCCCTATGTGTTAACCATCGGTTAAGCGCCCCAGATCTTGAATCGACCACCGTGCCTAAGCGCTGCCTTGGCTCGTTTAGGCACACTTTGTGCATCGCCCTATGTGAAAAGACGAAAACGCGCACTTTTCGACACAAATTATTGGCAAATAAAGGCTCTAAGCACTTTACATGGCGACCTCAGCACTCAATCTGTCAGATCTTCGACAATTATCGGCGAATATGCCGTGGACGTCGTTGGCTATGCCGGTTGCGGTCATTCTTATTTTGACCATGCTGATCTTGCCTATGCCACCGTTGATGCTAGATTTTTTCTTTACCCTCAACATTCTGCTCGCGCTACTGATCATCATGGTGGCGTTAAACACCGCCGAAACACTACATTTTTCGTCCTTCCCGACCATTATTCTCTTCGCCACTATGCTGCGCCTTGGCTTGAATGTCGCTTCGACCCGGGTGGTTTTGTTAGAAGGACACCAAGGCGGCGATGCTGCCGGCAAGGTTATCGCGGCCTTCGGTGAATTCGTTATTGGCGGCAACTACGTTGTTGGCTTTATCGTCTTTGCGATCTTGATGATCATTAACTTCATCGTCATTACCAAGGGCGCCGGCCGCGTCTCCGAGGTAATCGCCCGATTTACCCTAGATGCCCTACCGGGCAAGCAAATGGCCATCGACGCGGATCTGAATGCCGGCGTAATTGATCAAGAAACCGCCAAACAGCGCCGCGCTCAAGTTGCCCAAGAATCCGACTTTTTCGGCTCCATGGACGGCGCCTCGAAATTCGTGCGCGGCGACGCGGTTGCCGGTTTGTTGATTTTGATCATCAATTTAGTCGGCGGCCTGCTGATTGGTTTGTTGCAGTACGAAATGACCCTCTCTGACGCCGCCCGAGCCTACATTTTACTGACCATTGGTGACGGACTGGTGGCCCAGCTGCCCGCTCTGATCTTGTCCTTGGCAACCGCTATTATCGTAACCCGGGTGACGACTTCCGAATCGACTCCGGACCAAGCCAGCAAGCAGTTGGCAAATCCTCTGGCCTTCTATATTGCGGGCGGCATTTTAACCGTGATGGGCTTGGTGCCCGGCATGCCGAACATGATTTTCTTAATGCTCGGCGGGATTGCACTAGGACTGGGCTATTACCTGCATCGCAGTTTCAGCGGTCTTTCCTATCAAGCGCCGCCACCCGCGGACATGCAGCTCGATAGCCCCGATCAACCCGAAGATCCTAACCTGCTCGAGCTTGGCTGGGACGACGCCGGTCAGGTTGATGTGATCAGCCTAGAGCTGGGTTATGGCCTGATTCCAATGGTTGACGCCGATACCGGTGGGCGGCTATTGAATCGCCTGAAAGGCATTCGCAAGAAACTGTCGGCTGAAATGGGCTTTCTGCTGCCTTCGATCCGTATTCGCGACAATCTCGATAGCGCCCCAGACGCATACCAAATTGTCATCAATGGGTCTGTGCGCGGCGTGGGTGTGATCGCTAATGGTAAAGAAATGGCCATTAACCCAGGCAATGTGCTTAGCGAAATACCCGGTGAGCCGGGCAAGGATCCAGCGTTTGGGCTGGATGCGGTTTGGATCGATCCCAGCGAGCGTGAATATGCCCAAGCAGTAGGCTATACCGTGGTCGATGCCAGCACGGTCATCGCGACGCATTTGAATAGCGTGATCAAGGACAACGCCGACGAGCTAATGACCTATGACGTCGCCCAACAGTTGATCGACAAAATTGCCGAAACCTCACCCAAGCTGGTTGAGGACTTTATTCCAGAAAAATTGACGCTGGGAACGGTGGTGCGTGTGCTGCAAAACCTGCTCAGAGAGCGTGTACCGCTGCGCGATATGCGCACGATCTTGGAGACGTTATCCGAGGAATCCAGTCGCACTCAGGATGCGGGCCAGCTTTGTGCCTTGGTACGTCCGAAGCTAGCGAGGCTGATTGTTCAGGACATTATCGATCCAGACGAGACGCTCGCGGTCATGACGCTCGATCCAACCCTTGAACAACTGCTCACCGATTTGGTGTCGCGCGCGAACAGTTACGACGAAATCGCACTAGAGCCTGCATTGGCCGAGAGCTTCTTTGCTTCCATTCGCTCAACCATCGAAGAGCTGGAGCAGCAAGATTTGCCAGCAGTGCTGGTGGTTTCGCCGATGTTAAGACCATGGCTAGCGCGCCTGTTGCGACGTAGCACCAAGGATTTGACGGTGCTGTGCTATACCGAAATTCCCGATGACCAACCCATTAGTGTTGTGTCTTCCATTGAAGTTAACGAACGAGAGGATGAGCAGAACTAGATTCTGCGGATAAGACTATGGAACTAAAGAGATTTGTTGGCGAAGACAGCAAGGCAACCATGGATCAGGTGCGCGCCGAGTTTGGCGAAGATGCGCTGATCATTTCCACCAACAAGATCGGCAACAAAACAGAGATGATTTGTGCCGTAGAAGAGCCGCCAACTGCTGCACCTGTTCAGCATGCCTCTGAGCCGAACAGCGAAGGCCTAGACATCAGTGAGGCCACATCTACCGTGGCATCACTGTTAAATCGAGTCGCCGCCGATAACGCCTGTGTCACACAAGGCAAGCGTGCCAACTCAAAAGAACGCATTGCTCAAGAGTTTGGCAAGGAGCTGACATCTGCCTTGGCAAGTGGACAGCAAGGCAGTAGCAATCACGAACCTTTCGTGCCCGCCAGCAAAAAAGATCCCGTACCAGTAGGTCGCACCGACTCCGACGAACTTCCGCCTGACAGCAATACCATGCACAACATGATGCAGACTATTCAAGCAGACCTTGCGAGACTGAGAAATCAGCTTGAGGAGCAAGCCGCGGTACAAACACCCTTGCGCAAGGCGCAGTTAGCCATGGCCTCCATCAACCAGCGCGTGCAACAAAAGCAGCCGGGCGGCTGCCGCGTCGCTGAACAAGTCGATGCTCTGTTGACTCGTCAGCTATCGGAACAGCGAGACTGGCAGGGTACACATGCCTTCGTCGGTCATCCTGGCGCGGGCAAGAGTACGGTGATCGCCACGTTGGTTCAGCAAACACTTCAGCGCGATAGCGCGATAAATACCGTTGTGATCTCCCTGCAGGCAGCAGTACCGACGACAACCAGCCAAGGCAGTGCACCCGCGATATTAATCAGCAACGGCTTAGCGCAGCTTTGCCAAGAGCTCGGCATCATCTATCTGCAAGCAACGGACCTAGATCAGTTGGGACAGCTCGTCCAGCGTTATCGCGACGACTATCAAGTACTGATCGATACGCCAGCAGCGCTGCTACAGGATCCAGTGGCGCTCGCGACCTTGGTGACCGAGAACGAAATTTTGCCCCACTTGTGTCTGGCCATCGATGCAGCCCCCTGGGTTATCGATGTCCTTGCAGAGTCAACGCCGTGGATTAGCGCGTCGGTATTATTAACCCGCTTCGACTTGGCGGGCGAGCTGGAACCCACCCTTAATGCGTTAGAAGCTCGGAGTGCACAGATTTCTGGCGTGAGCGGACATTTGGTTGAGGAGGCTATCGAGGAGAGGCAAAAAGGTAATTCACCCAGTACCTTAGAGGAATAATCTATATACTTGTCGTCCTCAGGCCGTGATACTTTTATTCCTATGTATACGTCGCAGTCGCACATATCCACTCGCATTGTTGGCATCGCCAGCGGCAAAGGGGGTGTGGGTAAAACCACCGTTGCGGTAAATTTGGCACTGGCGCTGTGTCAGCAGGGCCTGCGCGTCGGACTTTTGGACGCTGATCTGGGTTTGGCTAATTCGCAAATTCTCCTCGGCGTTAACGCGCCACTGAATGTTGGTGATGTCTTTGACGGCCACAAAAACGTTGCCGATGTGGCTGTCGAAACACCCCAAGGTTTACTGCTAATACCCGGAGCTTCTGGGAACCAATCTCTCGCCAACATCACGGCCATACAGGCCACCTCACTGATCGATCAAATTCTACAGAGTTATCCAGATCTTGACGTGCTGATTATTGATTCGGCAGCAGGGTTATCCAGCGCTAATATGAGTTTCCTCGATACCTGCTCGGTGCGACTGCTGGTGATGCAAGATGAGCCTGCCTCGATTGCCGACGCTTACGGCCTGATTAAGTTAGAAAGCCGCAAGGATAGATTAAGCAGCCTGTTTTTGGTGCCCAATCGAGTTGGCTCTGAACTGTTGGGTAAGGCGCTGTTTGATCGCATGAATGTGGTCTGCATGAAGTTCTTGGAAGAGCCGGTCAATTATCTTGCCAGCGTCCTGCAGGACGAGCTCCTGGGCCGCGTGACGCGAAGACGAGAAATCGTCATTGCCGACCACCCAACCAGCGCCGCAGCGAAAAACTTTACCCTGCTTGCAGAAACGCTTGTAGCCCAGCTACCCTGCAACGATGTGCCAGAGGTTATCTGACGGTGGCCAGCATCGATGCCTATGAAGATCAGGTTGGAGGGTCAGAGATCTCCATTGGCCAGCACTACACCTTGGTTAAGCGTATTGCCTTTCACTTGCGCACGAGGCTGCCCGCCAACATTGCCACGGATGATCTGATTCAAGCCGGTATGGAAGGCCTGATTCACGCGCAACGCGCCTACGAACCGTCTCGGGGTATCGAATTCGAATTGTTTGCCAAGACTCGCATTCGCGGTGCCATGCTTGACGAGGTAAGACGGATCTCCTACTCGACGCGTTCGGCGATCACCATCAAGCGTGAACAAGATCAGGCAATCTCAGCCCTCAGTAAAGAACTTGGGCGACAACCCAAGAGCTCTGAGGTCGCTGAGTTTTTGGACAAAGACATCGACCTTTATGAGAAGGAGCGTTTGATTGCCGAAGGCGTTGACATTGTCAGCTCAGATGCGCTGCCAACCAATTTGGAGGAATCTAGCGAACTCGAATCAGGACCGGATCAATCGCTGGAAAAAGCGCAGATGATTACCGCGCTTGCTGATGCCATAGAGCAGCTGCCCGAACGCGCCCGAATCGTGCTAGCTCTGTACTATCAAGAAGAAATGAACTTGAAAGAGATTGGCGCAATTTTGGAAGTCAGCGAATCCCGAGTCAGTCAGATTATTTCCGAAACCGCAGGTAAGCTGCGCGCGCTTATGAGCTAGCTGGCAACCTGCAGCAAGGCAGCATAAGACTCTCTTGTGAACGTGTTTAGGAATCGCACACTAATTACTTATTGCAGGTGTTCGTATGGGCCTATTCAAAGGCATGAAACAAACCAAAGAGCGGCAGAAAGCTAAGGCGTTTTACGACCGTTCTGCGACGTTGCCGCCAGGGTCACGCGAAACGCGCAAGCTCCGCTCAGTGCTTGGCAATCGCGTCACAGCTTTTATCGACTTAACCTTTATCGATGGCGCAAAGCGCACCGAAGCCTATCTCGCAGCCGCACAGGCCGCCCTAGCGCAGGGAAAGTCCGCACCAGAAAAGCCCGAGGCGGCATGCTATCGAGAAGTCAAAACCGTTGGCGGTGCAGTGTGGGTTTATTTACCCCAAAACTACTCTGATCAATTCTTTGAACTTGGCTCCAAATATCAGCAGAGTGCTATTACCCCAGCTGCTGTGCTAGAGCTCTCCTCCACCTTGGCGCGGGAAATCTCAGAATCACTGATGCTAGATCACCCCATTGTCCCGCTGCAGTTTCTTGCTAACGACAACGCGAGCGAGGACTCCCAAGATTCCGCTGAGAGCGACGAAGATTGACGACAACAAACCACTAAGACCGAATGGCTGCCCGAGCCAACTCCTGCTTCAGAGTCGCCATCAGCTGCGCCGCAGACGTGGCCCTTACCTTAGCAGCTCCAGTTCCCGCCCAGACGCTTTGAAACTCGGACTCCTCAGCGGAAGCAGCCCATCGCCGCAATGAACCAGTCAGAGTATTCTGCTGCGGAAAAGGCAGCATCGGCTTGCCCGCCATAGCCTCAATAAACGTATTGCGAAATCCCCGAGCTGGTCGGCCTGAAAAAGCCGAGGTAAACACCGTCTCTGTTGCGGCATCGCTCAGCACTTTACGATGTGTGGCAGGCGTGCCCGCCTCGTCACAGCACAAAAACGCAGTACCCAGCTGCGCAGCCGTAGCGCCGGCAACAAGAACTTCGAAAATATCGCCACCGTTCATCAGCCCTCCTGCAGCGACAATGGGTATGGATAGATCCTCAGACAGCGCTTTCACCAAGGCCAACAGCGGTAGCGCTTCATCATCAGCTTCGACATCAAATATGCCCCGATGACCGCCAGCCTCCCAGCCCTGAGCCACCACGAAATCTGCTCCCGCTGCCGCGATTAACTTGGCCTCAGTGAGACAGGTCGCAGTCACACCAATAGCGATATTTTGTCGATGCGCCTGCTCGACAACCCACTCCGGCGGCAAACCAAAATGAAAAGTCAGCGCCGCGGGACGGTGTTGCCATACGGCTTGAAGCTGAGCATCTAAGTTTTGCGCATAGGGCACGGTGAGTTTCGTTGCCTCAATGCGAGTGGGCGTAGGCAGCTCGCCAAGCGCTTGGGCCGCCTCGGCCAGCAGCGCTGGTGACGGCGCGCCTAACTCAGGGAAAACAAAAAAATTGGCGTTAAGTGGGCCGTCGGTGAGTGCTGCTGTTTGGTGAAGCGCCCGGTCAATATGATCGGGGGACGAATAGGCAAAGCCAAAACTACCCATGCCTCCAGCATTGATAACCGCCGCCGCAAGCTCAGGAGTGTTGAATCCGCCGGCCATAGGAGCGAGGACAATAGAGGAGCTAAGTTTTGGAAAGGGCACGATCGTTTTCCAGTTCACTAACGAGAAAGTAACGCGCTTAAATGCATCGACCTGATTTCAGGCTCACTCTACCGTGACAGATTTAGCAAGGTTACGCGGCTGGTCAACGTCTGTGCCCTTAATGAGTGCAATGTGATAGGCGAGCAGCTGTAAGGGCACAACATAGGCGATGGGCGCTAGGTATTTGTGGCAGGGCGGCAACACAATATATGTGATGCCATCTTCCTCCTGAACGCTGACACCTTGTTCCACGAAAACAAACAGTTGGCCGCCTCGGGAGCGCACCTCTTGAAGATTGGAATACAGCTTTTCCAACAGCTCGTCATTGGGCGCCAAGGCAACCACGGGCATAGCTTCATCCACTAGAGCTAGGGGCCCGTGCTTGAGTTCACCTGCGGCGTAACCCTCCGCGTGAATATAGGAAAGCTCTTTAAGTTTAAGTGCGCCTTCCATGGCGATGGGGTAGAAGCTGCCGCGGCCAAGGTAGAGCGCATGTTCTTTGTCCGAAAAAACCTCGGCCAACTTAGCAATCGGTTCATCCAGCTTTAATAACGCAGCAATGATCTCAGGCAGTCGGTGAAGTTGTTGAACAATCTCTTCCTCTAGGCCGGGCTGAAGACCACGTTGTCGTGCGAGCAATAGAGTAACTAACAACAGGGCTGTAGTCTGCGCAACAAAGGCCTTCGTGGACGCCACGCCCACCTCAGTACCTGCGTTGAGCATCATGGCAATGTCCGATTCTCGAACCGTGGCCGATGTGGGTACGTTGCACAGGGTAAGTGTAGCCAGGAAACCTCTTTCCTTTGCCAGCCTTAACGCCGCCAAGGTATCCGCGGTTTCCCCACTTTGGGAAATGGTGATGAACAAACTATTGTTCGCCGTGGCGGGGTTGCGATACCGATATTCGCTGGCTATTTCCACTTGGCAAGGCAAA
>PBTJ01000132.1 GCA_002726925.1 Gammaproteobacteria bacterium
ATACCGGTGATGAATAACGACAATCCCAGCATCATGGCGGAAGAACTGAAGCTGGCACCACAGAGCCCAACGACAGCAAGCACCATGCCAACACGCATGATGCCTAGCAGCCGATAGCGACCCGCAAGCCAGGACACCAGCAGCGTAGCCACGAGGTAAGCACCGACATTAGCACCCCCGATCAACCCGGCCAGCGTATTGCTGATGGCTAGATCATCGCGCACCGCGGGCAATAGCACGCCATAGCTAAATCGGCCAAAGGCGTGACCAACCGTTGCTGATACCGAAATCAGCAGCACGACAATCCAGCCGTTTACCCCGGAAGTTCTGGCTTCGGCCGCCTGTTGCGAATCCGTCATATCGATTGCTCGACTTGATACATCAGCGGGTGAAAAGCCCCATACCGGCGCAGACTTGACAAAGGGAGTCGTCCTATCAAGCGACCTCTTTATTCGACCGCCGCTGTGAACGGTGTACCGTCAAGATGCAGCATGACGTGATTGGCAAGCGCAGCTTTACGATGCCGAGAAGACACTTGGAATTCTGGCGCGGTCATCATCTGCATGAAGGCACTGCGTGTCGGGAAGACCATAATGGCCGCGATATCACAGTTCAGATTATCGGGCCCAATCATTACCTGATCGACGGTGGCGCTGAACGCCACATGACCACCGATAGCAGCAATCTTGCTGCCTGCCTCAGCAGCGTAAGTCGCATAGGCCTCGCGACCAGAGACGTCTGCTGCCGGGGTCCCAAATTCAGGATCCTCGGGTTGATATTGCGCGCGCTCGTTAAACCAAAACAGATTTAGGGCGGCAACCGGCGCATCAAGGTTCCCTTGCATGAGCTTGGCTGCTTGTTCCTCGCTCGGTGAGTGATAACCCTCCATAGCCTCTCCTTCTTTTCCACTTTGGCTGTCCTGTGCCAACACCTTACTCCGTTACCGGGGATTGACGCACGCATCTTCAATCTTTCCCAAGGGAACTTACAAACATGAATTTGCCGCACATTTAGCGACGCGGTTGCCCGTGGATCAAATGCTCAATCGGATAGTGGTCCCGTTATAGACTTGACTGCCGCGCCCTTTTTGTGGGCAAAGGGCAGCGCTCGAATCATTGTCACCCTCTCCTTGTTTCTGCGAATATCCGGCGCAGGGAGGCATTTATGAATACAACGAAACAACCCTTCGTTCCGGTCTTGCAGCGCACCGCCGGACAGCCCGAGCCCATTGCGGCAAATCAAGGAAGGGCTTACACCAGTTTGGATGTGAACGGCGATGCTGGCACCGCTGCAGCGGTTGCCGATGCACTGGCGCAAATTGCCAGTGGTGAGGGCCAGCAGGTCACCGACTTAATTGAACATGCTGCTCCGGGACCAATTGAGACCAAGTGGGGATTCGGCTTTCGTCGTTATGCGGAATGTCTAGAGCACATCGAGGTCAATGGTCCGCAGGCCCCCGTGGGCGGCCTTGCCTTACCGATGCGCTATACCGTGATGGAGGTGCCGTCCTATTCCGTCGTGCCGTCCAATGCCATCTGGCACGACGAGACCCGAGCAGCCGATGCCGCCAAACTCGCCAAGGACGAGCGCGATAACGCTCGACGCAGCTTATATTTTCCGCAAGTCATGCGCGATGCACGTCGCATCTCGGACTACCACCCGGGGATATCACCCCATAGTGCCCAGTGCATGGACAAACTGGGGGTTGCCTTGGCCTCTTGCGATAGTCAGTGCAACAACTTCTATGACTCGGCGGAAGTGCGCAGGGTTTTTTATCCCGAAATGGAAAAGCTGCTGCTAGAGTTCTACCCAGACGCAACGGATGCGCTAGTTTACAACCATGACGTATTCGACAAAGACTACGAAGGTGATCGTACAGAGGATCAGGATGCGAAAAATCCTGGCGTTAACGCGAACTACGCAAATCTCGTGCACAACGATTTAAACGACAACAGCGGCCGCGTGCGCTGCCGCGAGCTGCTCACCCGAAATCTGCGTAACTTTGGCCGCGAGCAGCACTGCACCGAGGTTGAGGCAGACGAGAAAATGTCCCGTCGCTTCTTGTCGATTAATCTGGCCAAGCCCATGGAGACCGTCGAGCAAAACCCCTTTGTGCTCTGCGCTTGGCCGTCCTTCGCCGATCAGCCCTATATCAACAACTACCGGGTCTATGATGACCGGGTCGGTGAAACCACGCGGTTTACCTACAGGCCAGAACACGAGTGGTACTGGATACCCCAGCAGCAGCCCAACGAGGTGTCCATGCTCAAATGTTATGACTCAGTATGCGATGGCTCGGTATCGCGCTGGTCATTCCACTCGGCCTGTATCGACCCCACCGCTGCGGCCGACGCTCGCTGTCGAAAGAATGTGGTGGTTCGCGCCTTCGTGTTTTTCTAGCAAGGCACACGCGCAGCCTCAGGCTCTTAAACAACAACCAAAGCAGTAGCAACATGGCCATACCAACCATTCTAGATACCGACATTGGGCACGATGTAGATGACGTATGGGCTCTCGCCTTTCTGCTGAGATGTCCAGAACTAGAGGTCAAACTCATCACCACCAGTACCGGCGATACGGTCTATCGCGCCAAGCTGGTGGCCAAAATGCTACAGCTTATGGGCCGCACGGATATCCCCATTGGAATCGGGATTCCGCTAGACGATAACCCGCATACCCATGACACCTGGCTCGGCGACTTTGATCTCGGCCAATACCCGGGCCTCGTCCTTCAAGATGGCGTTGGCGCGATTTGCGACACCATTATGCAGGCCAAGGACCCAGTGTCCCTGATTTGCATTGGCCCGGTACCCAACATAGCGGCGGCCCTTGCGCGACAGCCCGCCATTTGCGAAAACGCCAAGTTCGTTGGTATGCACGGTAGCATTCATCGCGGCTACCTTGATGCACCAAAACCTATGCGCGAATTTAATGTCAAAGTGCATGCGCTGGCGTGTCGCGCGGTGTTTGAAGCACCTTGGGAGAAAGTCATTACGCCCCTGGATACCTGCGGCAACATCGTGTTGGAGGATGAGCGGTTTGCGCGGATTCGCCAGGCCGCCGAGCAGCAAGGCCCGGCTAGCCCGGCGGCTATTTGCCTCGACAATCATCTTGGATGGTATGAGCAAGTCAAAGATTGGCCAATACTCCAGCACCGCGACCCCGATACCCAAAGCTCGATTCTCTATGACCTCGTCGCCGTCTATTTAGCGTTTGCCGAGGACCTATTGGATATGCAGAGTCTGCCGATTCAGGTTACCCCGGACGGCAAAACCCTAATTAACGACGACGACGGCGCCAGCGTTCGCTGCGCCCTCAACTGGCACGACAAAAATGCCTTTCTCGACCTAGTGACCGAACGACTTGTGAGCGCGGTATGAGCAAGCGGCCCAATGTAGTGGTGCTTTTCCCGGATCAGTTGCGCGCACAATCGCTACCTTTATTCGGCGAGACACAAATCGATACACCCCACATCAATCGACTGGCCAGCGAAGGCACGCTACTGACCCAAGCGGTCTCTAACTGCCCTGTTTGCACGCCAGCGCGCGCCATGCTGCTGACCGGTCGCTATCCGCAAACCACAGGCCACCTCATCAATACGACCCGCACCCGCCATTCGGAGATCTCCATTGGTGATGCTTTTGCGCATCAGGGCTACAAAACCGCTTGGGTGGGGAAATGGCACTTGCATACTGGGTTATGGCCAGCACTTGACCGCATGCCGCAGCACCCTGATTGGGTGCCGGAGGGCCGGGACCGTTTGGGTTTCGACTATTGGCGCGCCTATAACCAACACATGGTCTATTTCGATGGCTTCGTGCATAAGGATGACTGGAACTATGAGCGTTGGGACGGCTACGAAACCGATGGGCTACTGAACTACGGTAAGGAATTCATGGACTCGGCAGGAGACGATCCGTTCCTACTGTTCTTATCGCCCCATCAGCCACACTTTACGCCGTTTACCTTTGCGCCGGAGAGCTACTACCACCGGCTGCCTGCGACTCTGACACTGCCGGATAACGTGCCCGAGCATAAGCGCGAGTCTTCCCTAGACATGTACCGGCACTACCTCGCCATGATCCTTGCGGTCGATGACATGCTCGGTAATCTGCTCGACTATCTGGATGCCAAGGGCTTGGCGAATAACACCATAGTGGTGTTTGCCTCAGATCATGGCACCCAGGGCGGCGCCCAAGGGGTAAACCCATGGTCGAAGAAAAACCCCTACGATGCGTCCATACATATTCCCGGCATTGTGCGCTTTCCAGGTCAGGTTGCTGCCGGAGAGCGCTGCGACAACATCCTGTCTATGGTGGACTGGTTTCCTACACTTTGCGGCCTGGCGGGTATTCCAGTGCCGCGCAGTATCGAAGGCACCAACAAAGCGAGCCTGATTCTTGGCAACGCCGATGATCCATCCGCAAACGATGACTCTGCCTTCATTATGAATTTTTCGAAGTGGTTCGACTGGTTTCAAGACGGCGCCGAGTGGCGCGGCGTACGCACCAGCACCCATACCTACGCTGAGTGGTTAAATGGCAAGATCGAGCTTTACGATTTACAAACAGACCCGCTGCAAATGCATAACTTGGCAGGCGCCAGTCGCACTGTCGAAGGACACATGCAGCAGCGGCTACGCGAACACCAAGCTAAGCGACAAGACGAACTGGTGAACTGCACCGACTGGAAACATTGGCTCGACAATCAGCGCCGCGTGGTGCGCAACGCCTTTGGCGAACTCAGCCATCCAGACAGCGAGCCAGATTGGTCTTTACTTCATTAGCGATTCGTAACCGATATGACGCACCCAGCATTCCCCATTGAACTGAGCCCAGAGCTTATTCACACCTATGTCCAAGACGGCTTTGTGAAAACCGAAAACGTGCTGAGCGACGCCGAACTGCGAAACTACAGCGATGCGGTTGATCGAGAAGTGGCTGCACGCACCGCATCGGACACCCGCTCGGTGGCGGAAAAGACCACCTACGAGCAGAGCTTTATTCAGTGCATGCGTCTATGGGAAACCAGCCCAGATGTGCGGCCCCTATCGTGTCACGCGGGGTTGGCGGGCATCGCTGCCCAGTTGCTGGGGGTCGACAGCGTGCGTCTTTGGCAAGATCAAGCGCTCTATAAGGAAGCTGGCGGTCGGGAAACCACCCCACATCAGGACGAAACCTTTTGGCCGATTGGCAGTGCACCCCTTGTGAGCGCGTGGATTCCCTTCGATGCTGTGACCGTCGGCAATGGCGCCATGGCCTACGTACCCGGCTCACACCTTGCCGGCGCACTCACCCCGGTGGACATCACCCACCGCTCTGAGCCTTACGACATTTTGCGCGACCCCAGTCTTGCTAACCGCAATCCGGTTTGGGTAGAGCTGGATCCTGGAGCAGTTGTTTGGCATCACGGATTCACCGTGCATCAGGCGGCGGCGAACCTCAGCAACTCCACACGCCGCGTCTTTACTGTTGTGTATATCGCCAGTGACGCGACACGCACCAAGAGCTGGCCGTGTTATCCGTTAGATCGCGAAGGACTCGCTGTGGGTGAGCGGCTAGACGGCGAGGGCATGCCGGTGCTCTGGCCACCACCTGCGAGCCTGCCCGACACGCCAGCCACCATAGGCGAAGGTACTGGCCCGCAGATGCAGTGAGTAGGGTAATCGCCCATTTACCGACGCGATCAGCCAGCGTTGGCTTGTGCTGCTCGTGACTCTTTTTCCAGTTCGCGAGCCCCGCGCATGATGTTGCCCAGTGCATAGTTACCTTCGTGGCAAGCGTACTCGTAAATCTTGCCATCGCTGCTCGCCCAGACGTACTCGCCACCCCAAGGCTGCGCCCACATCTCGGGGTTCTTCACCAAAAATCGGTAACGCATGGAACCATCGTCTTGACGGGTAAAATGCTCGGTCACCTGCAGATTTTTGTCCGCTCCGGATAGGGGCGGAAATTCGCCAAAGTGACGAGTCTCGACCACTAAGGTTTCTCCTTCCCAATAGCCGATCGAATCACCAAACCAGCTGGCAGCGCTCGCCTGACGGTGCTCGGCGTTTAAACGCACGATGCGGGCATCATGATTCATCTCAGTCAATATCATGACGTGTTCGGGGGTTTGAATGATGCGCTTATGGTTGTTGTAGTAGTTCGGCAGCATTGGCGGCCCGGCAGTTGAGCGCGAACCGATAATGCAGCGCTCGGCCAACGGACGCTGCTCAATATCATCATAGGGTCCTGCGCCATTGGCATTGTCCAGCCACCAAGCCGTGCCCGTATTGCGTGCCGCAGGCAGATCCTGACTGCGCCAGAGCAGGCGCCAACTATCCTGAAGACCCCGCATACGGGCTTGTCCTGCCGACGTCATTGGCGGAATGCGTCCACTGGCAGGCGTCGTCAAAATTGAGGTGCGGAACTTGCCGTCAATCAGCACGGCCTCGGTCCCTCGATCGATCCAGAACATGTTGTAACCACCCACCCGTGCGCCCTGCTTTGGTGCCGCACGCTCGGGGTCACTGGCGGCGTTCGCGCGCTGATTGTAGGCCTGAGCTTGCTGGGCCATGCGCTCACCTTCCTCCGGCGACAAGTACAGGTTGCCGCCGAAAGCCTCTGGACGCTGCAATGGCGTTAGCGTTCCCGCATCGTACATTCCAGTGAGGTCGCCCGCGGCAGAAGCCAGAGCGCTGGACACTATCAGCGCCGTTATCGCACTGAGCCCAATAAAATCGCGAATTCGCAACATGCTTTTTAGCATCCCTACCGTTTCGGTTGATTTTGTAAACCAGTTTAAGGGCTTAGGCAAATCGCCCGATCGAGACTGAGCGTCGCGCGCCCAGAAACAGTGCCAGCCAAGCCCATCACGCCCAGTCATTGAACGATGCTCGGAGCCTTCGAATCCCTGCGCATAACAGCATCTTGGCGAAAACGCTCGAAAATCACTCAAAACGCGGGAAAAGCAGCTCTGGCGCACCTTTTTTTTCGATCCAGTCGGACATAAGGGTAGCTGGAATGAAAATTGCTTCCCGAAAGTGGCAAGCCTTTGCCGCTGTTTGCCAAAACTGCAGCAAGTTTTGTACCCGAAAATTCATAAGGAACATTTACTGGAGAACGGAATGAGAAGCAAAACCAAAATTGCCCGCGATAGTGACGCTAAAGATGTCACTCGTTTCAGCACGTTAGCAATGTTTCGCAAAGCGATTGCGAGTCTTTGCGCTGGCGCACTTCTGCTGCCATTAGCGCTCACATCAGGCCCGGTATTGGCCGAGTCTGAAGAGGTCATTGAAGAAGTCGTTGTGACTGG
>PBTJ01000133.1 GCA_002726925.1 Gammaproteobacteria bacterium
CTCGCCAGCGCCATTGCGCCGCTGCCGTATTTGCACGCTCGCCCCAAGGTGATCCATTAACCTGCGCTGCAACACCTGAACATCTGGGTCCGTGGCATTTATTGTGTGCTTGGGCGGCTTTGCTCCAGCCAGCATGTCGCGAACCAACTTTTCTGCCTCGCGCACAGACAACCCTGCATCGTGAATTCGCTGGGCGGCGCTGTCTTGCTCAGCGCCGGCCAAGGCAAGTATTGCCTTCGCGTGCCCAACGTCTATGGCACCACGTACCAGCAGCCCACGCGCAATGGCACCAAGCTTGAGTAACCGCAAACTGTTGGCAATGGCAACTCGAGACTTGCCCACCACGTCCGCCAACTCTTGTTGCGTTAAATCAAATTCGCTGCGCAGTCGTTCGAGGCCGGCCGCTTGTTCCATGGCTCCAAGATCCTCACGCTGAATATTCTCCACCAGCGCGATGGTCGAGGCTTCTTGGTCTGATACTTGTTTTAGCACCACGGGAACTTGCTGCAACCCAGCTTGTTGCGCTGCGCGCCATCGTCGCTCGCCGGCGATCAGCTCAAAGCCTCCCTGTGCCTTAGTGCGCACCACCAAAGGTTGCAGCACGCCTTGAGCCGCGATCGATGCGGCAAGCTCGGCGAGCGCACCCTCATCAAACTCGCGTCGAGGCTGATATGGGCTTGGAGTAATATCGCCAACGGCGACTTCCAGCGGTCCTGTCGCACCGGCATTAATCTGCTTTGCTTTGTCGGTCGCGGGTTCTCGACTTGGGCTGTTCTGAGGTGACTGAACCGTCGACGAAAGCAGCGCATCGAGGCCTTTGCCGAGTCGAGATTTGCTCATTTTTCTATCCCTTTAGCCCGCGCCGGAATGATGTCCCGAAATTGTTCTCGCCCTGTGCGGTTTTCCACCATCACGGCGTGTGTCGTTTCTGCATCTCACTCGCCAATGCTTGATAGGCGAGGGAACCTCTAGAGCCTCGGTCATAAAGCGTTACCGGCAAACCGTGGCTAGGTGCCTCCGCCAGGCGCACGTTCCGCGGCACCACCGTTCGATAGACTTTGTCGCCGAAATACTGGATCAGTTGGCGAGAAACATCCCGGCTCAAGCTATTGCGCGCATCGTACATCGTTCGCAACAAACCTTCGATCTGTAGCTGTGGGTTTGCACTGACGCGGATCCCTTCAACAGTATCCAGCAGTGCCGATAAACCCTCCAAGGCATAGTACTCGCACTGCATCGGCACCAAGACACCAGTGGCTGAAACCAATGCATTCACCGTCAGCATGTTTAACGACGGCGGACAGTCAATGATGATGTAGTCATAGCGAGACTGCTGTTGGCCCAAGCCCTCGGCGATAACAAACTCTCTGCGTTCTTTCTGCATAAGGCCGACTTCTGCAGCGGTTAAGTCAATATTCGCGGGCAGTAAATCGTAACTAGCAACCGTCGTAAGACACACGTCGCCCAGTCGGGCCTCACCCATGAGCCATTCATAAATGCTTGGGTTCAGCGCGTATTTGTCGATACCGCTGCCCATGGTGGCATTACCTTGGGGGTCCAAATCAATGAGCAGGACACGAGCTCCCAAACCTGCCAAAGCAGCGCTGAGATTGACGCTAGTCGTCGTCTTGCCGACACCGCCTTTCTGATTTGCTACCGCTATGACTTTGTTCACTGACCTACCGAATGATAGAAAAAAGGGCAGACAGATTAACCGTCCAATGATGAATTAGACACCAGTTGCAGGTGGTGATTTGTGTCTAATCCCGGCACACCATAGGTAATCTGCTGCAACTGCGGCATCTGCATTTGCCCCTGCGGTGTCGTTTGGTGCAATGATTCCGCTGCGGGCGCTTGTCGCTCTGCTGCATCATTTTCGGGAATGGCAAGCGATTGCGGCGAGGTATGGCTATAGACAATCAGTGAGCCGTGCTTAGCCAAATGGCCCCGCAGTGCCGGCCATAGCTCTGCCATTGGCGCCACTGCCCGCGCAACAATATGGTCAAACGACATCGGTTGGAGATCACTGGTTTTTGCCAGGTCACATTCCACTACTTCAATGTTGGTCAGCCCGAGTTCTCGGCAAGCCATCTGCAAAAAGCGCACTCGGCGACTCATGCGCTCCCACAGAGTAAAGAACTTGGCTGGCTCGGCGATGGCCAGCGGTATCCCGGGTAGGCCAGGGCCTGTGCCCACATCGAGAACGGTTTTGCCGGTCAGCAAGGGCGACGCGGCTAAGCTATCGATCAAGTGGCGGGCATCTAAACGCGCGACGTCAGCGCGTGACACCAAGTTGATTGCCTTATTCCATTTTTCGATTAGCGTGCCAAAGGCAGCCAACTGGTCTGCCTGTGAGGCATCCAAGCTCACGCCGAGGGCGCTGGCGTCTTCGGCTAATTGTTTTGCGCGCGCACTCAGGAAGCGACTGCCGTGGCATTGGCCTTCGCGTGCACCAGCAATATCGACAAGGCCGCTGGCGTCATCCCGGGTATCCTCGCAGCCCGCGCCAGAGAATCTGGACGGTGATGATCGAGTTTTTGTCTTAGCTCATTGGATAGGCCGTCTATCCGCAAAAAATCTAGGTTTGCGGGAAGCTGCATCGACTCGTGTCGGCGGATCTTTTCAATCTCTTCTTCTTGCCGCTTGATATAGCCCGCGTACTTGGTTTCGATTTCGAACTGGGCAAGCGCTCGGTACGCTTTGTCTTCATCATCGCTGATACCAAGAGCTTTCGCGATATGGGCGGCAGTGACTTCTGGTCGCTTTAAACACTCTTTCAATGTGGCATCCCGACGCAGCGCTAAGCCAAGTGTTTTGGCGAGATCGCTATCCGGGAAAACCTGAGTTTTCACCATCTCTTTTGCTGTGGTCTCTAGGGCCTGCATCTTCGCGTTATAATGGGACTGTCGCTCGGCGCCAATCAGCCCAAGAGCCATACCCGTTGGCATAAGCCGCTGGTCTGCATTGTCTTGGCGAAGCCGTAGTCGGAATTCCGCCCGACTGGTGAACATGCGATAGGGTTCCGAAGTGCCCAGGTGAATCAAATCATCAACCATGACACCAATGTAGGCTTCATCGCGTCTTGGCTCCCATGCTGCGCTTCCATTGGCTCGACATGCCGCATTGATGCCAGCAAGCAGCCCTTGGGCACCGGCTTCTTCGTAACCTGTCGTACCGTTAATTTGTCCAGCGAAAAACAACCCCCCTAGCACCTTGGTTTCTAAAGAGTGCTGCAGATCTCTGGGGTCAAAGTAATCGTATTCGATGGCATATCCCGGTCGCGAGATATGGGCGCGCTCAAAACCCACCATGGAGCGGACAAACTGCAGCTGTACTGGAAACGGTAGACTGGTGGAAATGCCGTTCGGGTAGAGTTCAGTGGTGTTAAGCCCTTCTGGCTCGATGAATATTTGATGACTTGGTTTGTCGGCGAAACGCACCACCTTATCTTCAATGCTCGGGCAGTACCGAGGCCCCACACCTTCGATATTGCCGCTATACATGGCGCTCAGTGCCAAGTTGTCGCGGATCAGCCGGTGTGTGTTCTCATTGGTGTGCGTAATGTGGCAATGCACCTGTCGGGGGTGCATATCTCGCCGCCCCAACTGTGACATTACAGGCCTAGGGTCATCGCCGGGCTGAAATTCGAGCGCGTTGTAATCAACGCTGCGGCCGTCGATACGCGGTGGCGTACCGGTTTTGAGCCGGCCAACCCTGAACGGTAAAGCGCGCAATCGCTCAGCAAGCGCATTAGCTGGCGCGTCGCCGGCACGCCCGCCAGCATGTTGTTCATGACCGATGTGTATTTTGCCACCGAGAAATGTGCCCGTGGTAAGCACCACGCTTGTTGCTCTAAAGTTAAGACCCATTTGGGTCTTACAGCCAACGACGGTGTCACCTTCTACGAGTAGATCCACCACCGACTGTTGGAACAAAGATAAATTCGGTTGGTGTTCGAGTATGTCCCGCACCGCGTTTTTGTACAGCGCTCGGTCTGCCTGAGCACGGGTGGCTCGAACCGCAGGGCCTTTGCTGGCGTTGAGCACACGAAAATGGATGCCTGCCAGGTCTGTTGCCCGACCCATCACGCCATCCAGTGCGTCGATTTCGGCCACCAGATGACTTTTGCCAATGCCGCCGATTGCTGGATTGCATGACATTTGACCAATGGTTTCGATGTTTTGGGTTAGTAACAGGGTCTTCGCGCCCATGCGCGCCGCGGCAGCCGCTGCTTCCGTGCCCGCATGGCCGCCACCAATCACGATGACATCAAATTGCTCAGGAAAATCCATAGTCGCGCCAGCCGGTTGTCCGGGGCGGAGTAGTATAGAGAGATGAAGGGGGAAGGGAAGAAAGAAGAGGGGGGACGAAGAACAAGCGAATACAAAACAGAAGGAGCCCGACCGACATACTTGTTACATACCGAATACCCTATTTCCCGATACAAAAGCTTGAGAAGATCTCTCCAAGCAGATCATCCGCAGAAACAGTCCCGACAATCTGGCCCAAGGCTTGATGAGCCAACTGACAATCTTCTGCAATCAGCTCGGCGCCGACTCCATCACTGAACCCTTGTTTGGCATCCAGGAGCAAACCTTGCACCAGCTCCAGAGATTGCACATGGCGTAATCTGGCCGTGAACGAAGTGCCTTCAACGCCGCCTAAGCTTTGTTCTACTAAGCACTTCATGAAGGCCTGCAGTCCGACGCCAGTCTTGGCAGAGACATAGGAAACCGGCCATGCGTGCTCTGGCTGTTCGGGCACTTCTACCAGGTCGATCTTGTTGACGAGTAAATGAATGTTGTCGACAGCAACCTGTGCGAGCTCTGGTATTGCCTCAAAACCAAGGACTTTCAATAGCTCGCCAAGGTCTTTGGATGCCAAAAGCTGGGTACCATTTGCAATCAGGTCTGCTGCAGTAATAACAAGTACGATGTGTTCTGCACGCTGTATTTGCTCTAGCGCACGCTGCACGCCAATAAGTTCCACCGCATCCTCTGTATCGCGCAGTCCCGCTGTATCAACCAGCTGCAGGGGCATACCCCCAACATTAACGTCCACTTTAAGCAGATCCCGCGTAGTGCCTGGCACATCTGTAACGATGGCGGCCTCTTCTCCAGCCAGCGCGTTAAGTATGCTCGACTTGCCGACGTTTGGTTTACCCACCAAGGCCACTGTGATGCCTTGGGCGAGTCTTCGACCTTGCTCTGCCTGCGCTAACAATGAAGCGGTCGCCGCGATCAGTGCATCAAGCGTCTCACTAACCTTCGCTTGAGCCAATATCTCAATATCTTCGTCTGGGAAATCAAGCGCTGCTTCGATCTCTACTCGCAAGCCCAACAAGCGATCTGCTAACGCGTTCACCTGAGAGGAAAAAACACCGTTAAAGGACGACATCGCAGCCCTTGCTGCTGCTTTTGACTTCGCACTGATTAAATCTGCGATGGCTTCGGCTTGCACAAGATCAATTTTGCCGTTGAGGAAAGCGCGCTCGCTGAACTCACCGGGACGCGCTAACCGCGCGCCACGCTTACACAGCACTTGAATTATTTCGTTCTGCACCACCGGGCCTCCATGCCCCTGCAGTTCGATCACATCCTCGCCGGTGAAAGAGTTGGGGCCAGGAAACCACAGCACTAGGCCATCATCTAGCACCTCTTGGTCAGCGACAAATGAACTGTAATGTGCGCGACGAGGCTTGAGTTCTAACGAAATAAGCGATTCGGCAACGCTTTTCGCGGCTGGGCCGGACAGGCGGATGACGCCAATTCCACCCTCTCCAGGCGGGGTGGCAATGGCGCAGATAAGATCCGTGTCGAGCGCTGACACTTAATAATCGCCTATTTTGCCTTTGCGGCCTGCGCTTGATCTACCTGTCGATAGATGTAGGTTTGCTGCGCTAAGGAAAGCAGGTTGTTGACAAGCCAATACAAAACTAAACCCGCTGGGAAGAATAAAAATAGCACCGTGAACATTATGGGCATGAGCTTCATGATGCGCGCTTGCATGGGGTCGCCCACTTGTGGACTGAGTGCCTGCATTAGATACGTGCTGGCACCCATGAGTAGGGGTAAAATAAAATAGGGGTCCATGGAGGCAAGGTCGTTAATCCAAAAGATAAATGGCGCTTGTCGAAGCTCCACAGATTCCAGCAATACCCAATAAAGTGCCAAGAAAACTGGCATGGGTAGCAGCATGGGTAAGCAACTGCCGAGGGGATTTGCACCTTCCTTTTGGTAGAGGGCCATCATTTCCTTGGAAAGCTTTTCACGGTCGTTGGCATAACGCTCTTGCAGCCGCTTCATAGCTGGCGCGACGCGACGCATATTGGCCATTGAACGATAACCCTTGGCGGAGAAACCCGAGAGTAGGCCTTTGACTAACAGCGTTAGCAAAATGATCGCAAGCCCCCAGTTACCAACCACGTCATGAAAAAAAGTCAGTGCCTTAAACAGCGGAATGGCAATCCACCAGAGAAAGCCGTAATCCACCGTTAGATTCAAATATGGAGCAATATTTTCCAGCACCACCTGATCCTTGGGCCCGGCATAAAAACTTGCCTGCCATGTGCCAGTGGCACCTGAAGGAACAGATTGATTCTGCCCAGTGAAACCAAACAAATAGAAGCCGTCGGACGTTTTGCGAGCTAGATAATTCGTGGCTTGATCCGCTGGTGCTACCCAAGCTGTGAGGAAGTAGTGCTGTAAAAACGCCATCCAGCCACCGACGGTGGCGGCTTCAAAGCTGCCTTCATCCAGATCGTCGAAGTCGACCTTTTCGTAGTTGTTATCTGGTGTCGTAAGCGCGCCGCCCAAGTAAGGCGAAGGGGCCAGCGGCACCGTCTCATCGGTGGGGGGTGGCAGGCGATCACGCTTAATCTGCGTCAGCAAACGCATGTTTTTGGCTTGATCACCAAGGTTGACGACTTCATAGCGAACGTTGATGAGGTGACTGTTCGGTGTAAAGGAGAAAATTTTGGCGACGCGCGCATCTTCTAGCGTGGTGGTTAGAACAAGCTCACCACCGCTATTCATAGTCACAGTGCTCTTCTCGACGTCGTAGAGCGGACGCGCGCCAGTTTTGTCGATGCCATCCGGGCCAATCAAAGCGCTTTGCGCGATATACGTGCGGCCGGCGCTACGATCCATCAGCAGAAATGGCGTCTCTGGTTGGTCTAATGAAATGGGATACGTAGGCAACTGCACGCGCGCAATATCACCGCCCAATAAATCCACCCACACTTCAAGAACCGCCGTTTCTACCTTCACCAACCTGCCTGTATCTAAAGTGGTTTGAGCGCTTGGTGCGACAATTTCCGCCGGTATGTCCGAGTCTATTAACTTAAATTCGTCGACGCTTGGTAATTCGGCCGCTGCCATAGACGATTGCTGAGAAACCAATGGCGCGTCGCTGTAAACCGTAGGGGTCTTCGCAGCCTCCATATCTTCAGTCCAAGCCAAAATGAGCAAATAGCCCACCGCAGCCAAACCAATCAGAAGGACAATCCGCTGGATTTCTGGAGGTAACATCGGTGCTATCCCTTTATCGTGATCTTTGTATTGCTGATGGGTTGTCGTTGCAGCAACTTGGCACTAAGTCGACCCCACCATCGGCAAACGGGTGGCACCGCGCTAAGCGCCTAATAGCCAAAAGCAGCCCTTTTGAAAAACCGTGTATGGCAAGTGCCTGTCGTGCGTATTCAGAGCACGTTGGTTGGTACCGACACCTCGGTCGCGTAAAAGGACTGATCGTCACTTGATACACTCGGACCAACGTAATCATGCCGCGCGTCGCCATTACATCCAAAAGATTAAGCACGAACTGAGACGAAGTTTTTATGTTAGGAAAAGTCGCGGGTGGCGTCGCCTTCTTAGCGGGGTTTCTTGTCAGCATGTTTGATTCTCCTTCAGAGAATTCACGCTCTGACCTAAAATGCGCATAAGCTCTTCGTCCGTCACTGCACTGGTGACATGGACGATGATATCGACGTTTTTAAGATGCCC